>NZ_CP107854.1 GCF_036013525.1 Nonomuraea sp. NBC_00507 | reverse complement strand
TCGAGGCGACGACCCGGCACCTGAAGGACCACTTCGACTCCGACGTGGCCGACGCCATCATCGGCGACGACGAGGTCTACACCCGCGCCGCCACCCGCCTGGGCCACCTCGTCGACAGCGACACCACCCTGGCCGGCATCATCGCCGACATCGCCCACAGCACCGACGACGGCACCGCCGACTGGCTCGCCACCGAGGCCGACAGCCCCGGCGCCTGGTTCTTCAAGCAGATCAACGACCGGACCTGACACCCCTACCACCTGTTGGCCCAACGACCTGGACCGTGATCCATGAGCATGACGCCACCCGAGGCCAGTGAGGTTCGTTTCGCGAACGGCCACATGATTTGCCCGGCCTGCGGCGCCCACAATCGCATCGCCGAGCGGACGCTGCTGGTGTTCTCCCACCCCACCCGCCTCACGAAAGATGGGGCGGTCCTGGTGTATGGGCAAGCTGACAGCCAGCACGTCGCGACAACTCCCGCGGGCTACACCTGCACCGCCTGCGACCGCCCCGTCGCCCTGCCGGGCAACACCGTCGTACGTCGACTGTGAGTCCCCGGCCCCGCGGCACCACACGCGGCGCCGGCTCACCGGCGGCGGTCGACCAGCTGGAGGACCTCCACCGCGGCCGCGCGACCGAACGAGCCAAACAGGTCACCCGTCGAGGCCCCGACCACCTGGTCGCCCTGCTCCCCTGCCGGCTCGCTGGGCGCCGCGGCCGCCGGTGAGCCGGCGCCCTCGAGGAGCACAACCTCTACTCGACGAAAGGCACCGGCCGATGTACCTCAGCGGCTCGGACCCACAGCATCACCGCCGCCCTCCACGTGTGGAATAGCCCGACGTGGGAGCAGACCTCGGCGGGCGCCGAGCCCGAGCCCAGGACCTGGGCCGCCCGCCGAGCGCGGCCCGGAGCTACCCGGCCGCGCGTGCCTGTATCGCACGGCCCGGTGGCTGCTCCTGCGACGCCCCGTTCTGCGCACCGTTCCTCGCGGTGGCGCTGTCTGCCTCAACCGTGCCGTGCACCTGCCACATCGCCGTGAGCACCGCCTGCGCCTTGGCAGGCGGCATCTCGCTGATGATGCCGGCCGCGACATGCTGGGGCAGGCTGGCGAGCAGGGTCGCGGCCACGCCAGGCGGCAACTCGGCGACGATGCCGGCGGTCGGCCCCGCGTCCTGCTGCTCCGACAGCATGAACACATTGCCGACCCGGCGGCGCCGGGTCAAGTCCGGGCGTATCCGGTTGTACTCAGCCCGCGTCCATGCCTCCCGCCAGACCTGGCGTTCGCCTCCCAGACCGTCCGGTCCGACCAAGGTGGTCACCACTTGCATGAACACCTCGTAGCTGGGACGCCGGCCGCTGAACAGGTTGCCGAGCGTGCTGACCGGGACCCTCGTGTGCCGGGACAGATCACGCAGGCTCGGATTGCCCACCGCGATCCTCAGGACCCGCAGCTGGTAGAGCAGGTCGTCGAAGGTCTGGATCGTCTCCGGCCGTGGCACGCACGCTTCCGGGTCGGCCAGGTCCACCTCGACCGGCCGCAACCGGCCATCGCGGACCGGCAGGCCGGTGTCGGTGTGCGTGGGCACCACGACATCGGCCTGCCCGAGCTTGCGCCGCAGCCGGCCAACCGACCGCTGTGTCTGCAGCCAGTCTTCGTGCCAGGCCTTCACCTCGGCGTCGTCGGCGCCACACGCACGGACAAACGCCTCGGTCACCACCCAGCTCGGCAGCTTCTTGCCCGCGCACGCCTCGGCCAGCACCGCGTGCGAGCAGAACGCCTTCTGCTTCATGGCGCGGAAGGTCAGCGCGGGGACGACCTCGTCCATCCGGTCCCGCAGCCGCTGGGCGAACTGGCCGATGGGGCCGTCATCGAGGATCGGCTTGCGTTTGTTTCCCATCGCGGCCCCCTCTCAGGCCTGCCGCCGGTGAGCCAGCCGGCGCAGCCATGACAGCACGCCGAGTGCCGCCGCGCTCAACGCGCCCGGAACCCCGAGGGCCACGGGCAGGGGCTGGCCGTTGGCGACCAGCACCACGACCAGGGCCGAGAACATCCCGAAGATGATCAAGAAGCTGACGAACCACCACCACGGCAGCTTCTCCACGGGCGTGGAGGCGCCCGTGGACGCGTGCGCCGCAGCCTCGGGACTGGGCTGCTGCGGGACGGGCTGCCCGGTCGCGCTGACCGGCGCCTTCTCCGGTGGCGCGACCGGCTCGAGGACAGCGCCGCTACCGCCGGCCGGACCGCCTTCGGCCGGACTGTCCTCCTCGTCCTCGCCCGCGGGCTGGTCGGCCGCGGGCGAGGACGGGTGCACGTCCACCGTCGGACGGGGGGTACGGGACTCATGCATAGCGACCTCACTTCGTCGGGGGAACCGCGTATTGGTCTGGAGCTCCGGGTCATCGCGCGTCCCCTAGCCGTGGGGATTGCCCGCGCGCGCCCGTTCCCTCCATCGTGCCCGGCTTGCCCCTACACGCGCCCTGCGTACCTGTCGGTGCTTTGTCAGCCGGCCAGCCCCCGCCGTCCAACCGCCGGCGCGATTGTCCGCTGTTCACGCGACAAGGCCTGACAATCCCCGCTCCGGCCCTGGTCAACGCCACCCTGTCGCCGAGCGGCCGACAGCGTCCGGCTTCGTCCCACTTTCCTCTCCAACACTCTTCTGGGAGGCAGGGTGGATCCACGAGCTCCGTCGGGGCTCAAATTAACGGCTCACTTCTCCTTTGGTCTGGAGCGTGCGCCCCAACCCTTATCAGGCTCTGTTAGCCGCACAGCCTGACGATTCGGGACGAGGAAACCCGCCCCCACCACCCGGGGCTCCACGGGCACCCTCATCCTCCAGCTCCACGCAAGGACGGAGACCGACGACCACGCCGGCACCTCCCCTGACGGCAGCTGCCTCACCCGGGGACCCTCTGCGCGGTCGTCGGTCCGAATCGACACCCAATGCAAAAGGCCCCTTCTGGAAATCTCGGAAGAAGAAAAGATTTCCCGCACCCCATAAATTGAGGGCTTTAAAAATCATTTCCCCTGCGGTCGGCGGCCTCGGCCGGGATCCTCACAGCCTCACCACGACGGCAGCCCGCCTCGACGCTCCCGCACGCCAGCACCCCGCCGGTGAGCCGGCCAGCCCGGCCGCCGCAGGCCCGCTCCGGAGCGCCCTCGACCAACCTCCGCTCACAGACGTCTATCCCCAGGGGTGACAGCCCCCCATGGTCCGGTTCGGCCCACAGACAGCCTCGCTGCCGGCGCTTTTCAACGAGCTCGAGGTTGGTGTGCTCCTCGAGGGCACGCTGGCCCACAGGCGAGCCGGCCGCTGAACCTATCTTCAAGGCCGACAAGGACGAGGCCGGGCATCGTGACACCGGAGGTTGCACCGCGACGGTCGCGGAGGCGCCGAAACCCCGGCTCCGGCCCCGCCTGCGACACCGCACCACGGCGCCGGCTCACCGGCGTCGGTCGACCAGCTGCAGGATCTCCACCTCCGCGGCCGCGCAACCGGCCGAGTCAAACAGGTCACCCGTCGAGCCCTGACCACCTCGTAGCGCTGCTTCCCTGCAGGACCGCCGGCGCCGAGGCTGCCGGTGAGCCGACTCCCTCGAGGAGCACACCAACCTCGAGCTCGTCGCAAGGCACTAACCGACGGTGCACGCTGTGGCACGCCGACGTCATAGGCACACGCCCCCGGCAGTACCTGGCGGCGCGCTCGCGCGGCGGGCGCAAATGTGCCACATCACCTCGGACCACGGCATTGACACCGCCATCTATTGATGTATTTTAATATCAAATTGGAGTATAACCCTTCTTCCACATGCTGAAAGGACGCGGATCGTGACCACCATCACCGCAGCCGCTCCCGACACCACGCAGACCACCAGCCCGTTGACGCCGTTCGACGTCTTCGACATCGCCGAGGCGATCCGCAACGCCGTCGCCTGGAACTGCACCAGCCTGAACGCCCGCGATCGCCAGGCCCTCGCGCTGCTCACCTACGCGCCCAGGCTGCGCGGCATCACCCGCATGCTCGCCGCCAAGCTCGCCAACGAGACCGCGACGCTGCCGATGTCGGACGCGCTGGCCATGCACTTGTTGCACGTCAACGGCGACGACACCCTGCCGGACCCGAGCGACGCCGAGGGCGAAGCGTGGCTGAACGCCCGCCATGCCAAGGCCGTCCGCCACGCCGCCATCGGCACGGTGACCGACGACGACGAACTGACGTTCCGCAGCATCCAGATCATCTGCGACCTGTCGGATGAGGAGAGGACCGCCATCAGCAACGCGCTGTACGAGCCGGACAGCTTCAACGCCGGCCACGCGTCCACGCTGCACTCCCTCGCCGACAAGATGCTCGACGAAGCGCACAACAAGGCCCCCCACCTGGCCCACCTGCTCACCTGCACGGCCGAACCTCAGCAGCAGCTGACCGCGTTCGACGTCCTCGACATCACCGACGCGCTGCGAAACGTCACCACCGCCGACTGCACCAGGCTCACCGCACAGGATCGGCAAGCTCTCGCACTCCTCAGCTCCTGGGCCGCGACGCCGCCCGCGTCCCGCGTCCTGCTGTCATGGCTGGCCGACCCCAACCGGATCGACGTCACCTTGCCGCTGCAGCGCGACACGGCCGCCCACCTGCTCACCCTGATCGACCTGCTGCCCGAGGTATCCGAGCAGGACGTCGACACCTGGCTGGCTGCCCGACACGCCGACACGCCGTGCGTGATCGACCGCATCGTCACCGCACTCGCGACCGACGCCGCCACCCGCATCCACACGCCCGCCGGCCACACCCTGTACGGAGCCCTGCAGACAGTGCTCCGGATCGGACGGCCAGAGGTGCCACTGGACCTGATCCCAGGCACCGCCCGCCACGAGATCGACACCGCGCTCGCCGACCTCGACCTCGACGCCGACGAGCTCCTGGCCGAGCCGCAACCGGTGCACCCCACACCGGACCCGGTCCAGGCGCTGCTCGACACGATCGCCACCTACGCCGCCGAATTCTCCGGCGACAACGGCGGCAACCACCTCATGACGGTGCTGTCGGCCGCGCTCATCGCCGCCAACGACAAGGTCTCCCCGCAAGAGGCCGTCCAGCTGGCCCGATCGCACGAATGGGACCACCGGATCAAGACGGCCGGGCAACAGCGGGACGCGATGGTGGAACGGATCCGCCGCGACCACCTCACCGCCATCGACAACCAGCCGCACCACGACCCCAACCAAGACACCCACGAAGACACCACCGAACAGCCCGACCTGGACGCCGAGCACTGCGGAACCACGTCTGGCACCTGATGACCGCTCACTCCCCCACGCTGACCATCGACGATCACCTCGTTCGGACCTCCGCCAGCGCCGGCGTGGCCGCCGGCTCACCGGCGGCCGCGGCGCCCGGCAGGGGACTCGAGGCAGACCGCGGCGGCGAGGATCAGCCCGGCACCGGCTCACCGACGTCGGCTCCCCCCGCCGACGGCGTCGCCCCGAGCTCGGCAGGCTCACCCGGCGCCGCCGGCCACCTGGTCACGTCCCCAATACCTGGGCAGCAGCCCACAACCATCCCGGGCCCGACCGACCGCGCCGAACAGGCCGCCATTCAGGCAGAGCTAGACGCCCCCGTGCCTGGACCTGGCGCACACCCACGACCCGCGGCTTGAGGCTGAAGCCCGCCTCGATGCGGCCGGCCTCAGGTTCCGCGAGCCCGGCTTCCGTGAAAGGAAATGAAGCCATGGATGACCTGACCCCCGAAGAGGCCGAGCTGATCGAGGCTGTCCAGGCCAGCGTCGCGGACCAAGTCGCGGCAGTGGATCGCTATGAGGAGGCCGTTCAACACCTGGAGGCGGTCCTCGACCTCGCCCCCGAGCCTGCCCGATCGGGCAGACCCAGACAGTAAGCCCACCGAACCCGGAGATCACCATGTGCGTCCAGTGCGAGCAGTACGACCTTGCGATGGAACATCTCGCCGAGACCGAGACCAGCACCCTAGGGCTCACGATCGGCGACGTCGTTGACCTCGGTCAGGAACTTCAAGAGCGCAGGCACCTAGGTTCGAGTAGCTGACAGTTCCAATCTCTGACGGTCGGCCCCCGGAGCATCGCCGAGCCGCGCTCCAATCCCCGGGGCCACCCGCCACCGGTCCCAGACCGCCGCATCCGCGCCGCCCCCGGCCGCCAACAAACCGCCGCGGCGCCGGCTCACCGGCGGCCGCCGGCGCCAGCTGCAGCAACCCAACCCAGGATCGCGTCGCCAACGCCGCCGAGGGCCCGCGGACGAGCACCACCCCACGCCGGCCAGCCGCAGAGCGTCGGCGCCTTTCGGGCGTACGCTGCTCTGCATCGCTGGTGCGGCGCCGGACAAGGCCCCGTTCCCATAAGCGTTCTCCCAGATCAACTGCCGGACTCCGGTGCCGAGCTCCTGGCGAGCGAGGCCTGCGCGGCCGCCCGTGTCGCTTCACGCCGGGTCGCCTGGAACATCGCGTGCCGCCTCCGAGTGCCGGCGTACCGCGGCCGCCGGTGAACCGGCGCCCGCGGGAGATCCTCGAGCATCCCGTGCCTCCCGACGCCAAGGCCGCCCCGTGGTCCCTCAATCGTCTGGCGCCCCGGCCCTGACCGCCGCCGTACAACAGGCAGCGCCCGGCAGCACCATCCAGGCACGCCAAGACCCCACACCCACAGCACAGCAGGCGCAAACTCACCACCCCAGTGAGGGCGCCCTGCGCCTCCGCGGGCCGCCGGCGTTTGAACCCGGCCCCACGCAGGCCACCCGCCAGGCGCCGAGAAGCCCCGGCAGGCACCGGCTCACCAGCCGCCGCACCGAGCGTCGGTCGCAGGACCACCACCAGGCAACCCCGGACCACGCCCGAGCCGGCCATGACAAGGACACCACCGAGAGCCCGCTCCCCCTGCCGAGCACGCCCCTCGCCCACACCACCCGATGTCACCCGCACCGGCCCACTCGCCGACCGCCGAAGAGGCAGCCGACCGGCCGCTGCAGCCAGGCCGGCCAGAGCCATACTCCGGTCCCTCGGACCACCGGCCACCGGTCCATCTACGCAGTGATCCAGCGATCCGGCCCAGGGCAGCGCCGCCTGGACGCCGCAGTCGCCGGTGAGCCGGCGCCGAGCAAAGAGGAAACCACCGCGTGCCGGCGCGCTCGACGAGGACGTCGCCTGCGCACCGGCGCACGCTCGCGGTGCCCAGGGCACAGCACCGACTCCCTGGCGACTCGCGGCAGGCTGGCCATCAGCGGAGTTCCCCTTCCTGTACCAACGGGTCCGGGAACCGTCGTTCAGGGCGTCGTCGCGGCGCCGCCCCCGGGTGATTGCGTGGATCGCAACCGCGCGGGCAGCGATCGGTCCAGAAGCCGGCGAAGTAGTCGTCCCGCACGTAGCAGGCGACGGACACGCTGTGGTCGTGGGTGTCGTGTCCCCGGCAGTCCGGGACTGGCTCGCGGTCACGGCCGAGTGGGTCCCGGCCCACCACGCACTCGCTGTCGCCGTCGGCGTGCACAAGCAGGATGCCGCCGCACGATGGCCAGGTCAGTAGCCGCTGGCGACGTGGGTCTGCCGCCAGCCACTGCTCCTCGTACCGCTCCGCGAAGGAGCGGCATCGGGAACGGATGTGGAAGCGCGGCTCTTGCCCGCCGGGCAGGTCGAGGTTGTCGCCGGGGTAGGTGATGGATTTCTGCCTGGTGGTGATCGGTTCGGCGCAGGCCCAGCACGCTCCCGGCGGGATCGCCTCCATCTTGGCGACCCGGTTCAGGCTGGCGGTGATCTGCTCGTCCTCCAGTTCGGCCCAGCATGGCATCGGCTCGCCACAGCAGGAGCACTGCGGCCACCGGCCCCCTTCGTATACGTGCCAGGTCATGTAGGTGTCAGCAGGGATGTCCATCTGGGCGCTGGTCTGGGCGGCGGTGAGCCACTCCGGTTTGGCGCCAGCGACCCACTGAGCGCGAACGCGGTAGGGGCGCCGCCGCCAAGTGGCTATGTTGGGCATCCCGGCGTCCAGCCACTTGTCCCGGTCGGTGTCGCTCAGTGGCAGGTCCTGTACCTTTTCAACTCGCCACACGGCGTGGCGCAAGGCGATGAGCTGGCCGGGTTCGGGGCGTGGGTACTCGGTGCTGGTGCGAACCGGATACCACCTCACTGGGGCACCACCGGCAGGAGGATCACGCCGTCGCGGACGCCGCCGGGTTGGCGGTAGTGGCGTTCGAGCGCCGCCACTTCGCGGGCGAACGCGAGGAGCTGCTCGGTTTCGCCCTCGCCGGAGAGGACGGTTACTGTCGCGTTCACCGGGACGACCTCATCAATCTGCGGACCAGATCGGCGAGCCCGAGAACCGCAAACACGGCGACGATGAGCAGGACGTGGCCGTTCCCCGTCTCCAACGCGTACCAGACAAACCAGAGCGAAACCGAGAAGGTCGTCAGTGACAAAGCGGCGAGGAAAGCGACGAAGCCCGGGGCGAACGGTCGCGTAACGGGCTCGAACAACCAGCGCCAGAAGCGGCGGATCACCAGACCACCTCCGACGCTGACGGCAGCAGCTCGTCCGCCGCCACCATGAGCGCGAGCTTGGCGCGCTCGTTCACGTCCTGCCGTTCACGCCCGTCCACTGCCGTCACCCACCTTTGCGCATCGCCTCGAGCACGAGGTTCGCCGTCTTGGCCAGACGGCCCGTCAGCTCCTCCACACGCGCCTGCCGCTGCTGAAGCCGGATGTGGTCACCGCAGTCGACGAGCGCGGTCGCCAACTCGTGCGGACTCATCCGGTCCAGGCGAGTGCCATCGCCCCAGGCGTAGTCGTCGAGCGTGGCCCCGATCAGCTTCTCCACCTGTTCGAGCAGGGCCAAGCGACGCGGCACGTCCTCGGCCGCATGACGGGCCGCACGCTCCCGGGCGTCGGTGACGGCCTTGTAGAGCGCGTCGCGGTGCTGCTCACGCAGTTGGTCCATCTCGGTCAAGCGGGCGTTGTCCGTCCGTCTGACCAAGGTGGCCAGCAGCTCCAGCGTGAGCGCCGGCTCCTTCGCCTCCGCCTCCACCACGACCCTGAACCGGCGCCGGCTCGCGGTGGCGGGAGGCTCCATCAGCCCCCAGCCGGCGGGCAGCTCGTTCTGCTGGACGACGCCCGCGGGGGCAACGACCCAAAAACGCGAGGCGTACGGCCACCAGGCCTCGGCCTTGCCGGGGTCGGCAAGCTCTCGCAGCCAGTCAGCACGCGAGACCTTGAGCTCGTGCACATCGAGCGCCAGGCCGCGGGAGGGCCACAGCCCGATCCGGACCAGGTCCGCCCGCCCGCCGGCCCCGGGCGGCGTGCCCGGGGCTTCGACTTCGCGAAGCAAGATCTCCCCATCGCGGACAGCGCGGGGCTTACGGTAGTGCCGTTCGAGCGCGTCGTACAAGGTGGCGGTATTCAACGGGGCCTCCTCCTCCAGCGGAAGACGAGCATGGGGAAAAGGAGCATGTAGACCGAGTCCGGGGCGATGTAGACGCCGACCCACAGATCTCGCGGCTCGACGCAGACCGCCAGGCGGCCGACGGTGAGACGGCGCGTCATGCCAGCCCTTGAAGGTGAGCGCGGATGGATTCGAGCGCGGCCGTCTCCCGCTCGGGCGGCGGCTCGCACATGTCGAGGTAACTGGCGGCGACCTCGACCAGCACGGCCAGGTCCTCTCCGGGCACGGTGACCTGGCCGATGCTGTGCTCGCCCAGCGCGCGAACCACCGCGGCGGTGACTTCGGCGGGCGTCATGCCCGCACTCATCGCATGGCCGACCACCTCGGCGAGCGTCCGAGCGCTGATCACCTCGCGCGCCCTCCCGTTCCGGCAACCGCGGGGCAGCTTCGCTCTCGCGTTCCGGCCAGACGTTCAACCCGTGGACGATGATCGGGTCGTACACGCGGCTCTCCTCTCGGCGCCGGACGGGGGCGAGACGGCATGAGGCTACGCAGACAAACCAATCAGATGCAATACATCTAACATGCTCAAACGGCTATCTCACCGACCGAAGAAGCCGGCAGACCGCGCCTCGCTCGAGCACCTCCGACCCCAGCCCTGCCGCCGACCGGCCCTGCCCAAGGGCCGCCGTGAGATGACAGGGCCGTCCCCGCACGCTGCCCCGTACGCAGCCCGCGCACGCTCGGAGGCCAGGACCCACGTCACCCGCCAAGGCCTCGAGGCTTCTGCGCCGGCGGTCCGCCGGTGAGCCCGGCCACGCAACAGGCACCTGCTGGTATCTCATCAGGGCCCAGGGCCACCCGTCACCGGTCCCTTGAATCACCCGCGGCGGCCCCCGCTGAGCGCCGTCGCCTGGACGCCGTGGCCGCCGGGAGGGCCACACTCGTGCGACCACGCCGCGTGATCGCTCAACAGGCCCGCCCCCAGGGCACTAAAAACGACGTGAACCAAAGCATTGACTCCTACCTTATTTGATGTATTTTACTATTTAAATGGTGTTTAGGAGAACGACGATGACCCTCTTTCTCCCCCACTGGGCTCTCTTCCTGACCGTGAACTTCTTCGCGACCTCGCTGACCGGGTTCTACGGCCACCGTGCCCCGGCTCTCCTGACCCTCCCCATGGTGGGCAGCGCATTCGTCCTCGCAGTCACCGCCGACACCGGCCAGCCCCACCCTCCCCGCACAGTCCTCCTCGTGCTCATAGCAGCCATGTACGGCTGGGCGCGCGGCGGCCTCCTGGTGGAGCGGCGGGCACAGTACCGCGAGCCGCTTCCCCGCAACCGGGCATGATCACTGCTTCGTCCATCCATCAACCACGCGTCCCCGTGGAGCCCTCGTTCCTCGGGGACCTGCCGATCGTCCCCAGCTGCCGACATAGCCCCGCTACCCTGCCGCACAGCCCGACCGCCCTCGTCCTCGACCGTTCCGCCGCAAGGGAGCACACCGTGCCCGACCCGACGCCGCTGCCACTGACGGTGCCGCTGCTCGTCACCGTCAAGACCGCCGCGCCCCTGCCCCGCGCCGCCGCACAGGACCTCATCGAGCGCCTGGCCGCCGCGGCCGCCCGCGTCGACGCCACCGACCCCTCCGTCATGCCCGTCTTCCACCTCTTCGACGATCAGCCGGGCCACTACCCGCTCGTCCTCTTCATCGACGCCACCGACATCGCGCACGGCCACACCGAGACGATGGACGACCTCGTCCATCGCGCGCTCGCACGAGTCGAGGCCGAGGCCGGCGACCTGCCGATCGAGGTCGGCACCCTCAGCCAGGAAGAGGCCCTCGCCGCCGGCAACACCGCCGACCGCATCTACAGCCCCGCAGGAGCCTGGAGCGACCACCGCGCCGAAGCCGACGACCTCAAGCGCCTGGTCGACGGTCCACCCCTGCCGTGCCCTCGCGACTGCGGCCACGGCCTCGACGCCCACAGCGCCGATCTTGGGTGCTGGCTCTGCGATTGCACGTACGGCAGGTGACCTCACATGTGGATGCTGACCGCCTGTAACCGCACCCGCGGCCGCATCGTCGCGGCCGTCCACACCAGCAGCGTGCGCGGACACGAGCTGGAGGCGCTTCTGGCGCTCCCCTACACCCCGCACGAGCTGAATCTGGGCACGGCCCAGGCCTGCACCGTCGACCAGTTCCACGCGGCGCTGGCAGCCTGTGAGTCACCCGCCGGACCCGCCGCAGAACGCCTGGCCGCGTTGCTTGACGAACTCGCCCACCTCGCCCACGCGGCAACCACAGAACAAGCCGACAACCCCGACGATCTCATTCTGATCGTCCGACGCTAAACAGGGGCGCGGAGGAAACTCCATGATGGACGAGAGCGAGATCACCGCAGCGGCACTGGCCACGGCCCTGCACTCGCTGGTCAACACTTACCCAACCGACGACGAGCCCGCCGTGGCCTCCCTGATCATCGAACACGACAACGGCGGCCGCCAGCCAGCCCGCCTTCAGGCCGGGCACCTGGACTGGCTACTCCGGATGATCATGGACGAGGTGGCGACATGTCGCAACGCGCATCGCGACGGCGACGACACGTGCGCGCACTGCACAGGCACAGGGCAAGCCAGAACCAGATGACCACGCACCCCGCACCCCCAGCCGAACCTGTCGAACCGCCCTGGAGCCTCGAGGAGGTACCACTCGACCGCCGGCGAAGACGTCCATGCCGCCCCGTGCGCGCGTACGCCACCTGACCGACATCATCCCGGTCGCGCCCGGGCCACCCGCCCGACCGCGGACGACCACCAGGCCCTCCATGCCCAGCGCCGGCGGCCCGCCGGTAAGCCGCCATCCACGCGCTCACGCCTCCCCCGGCACGCCTCCCGGACTGATCCCCACGAGGAGGAACCGGACATGGACGACCACGACGGCGGGCAGCGACAGGACGACCACTCAGCAGGGCACCGCCACGCCCGAGTCACCACGCCCGGCGGTGTACAGCGACGAACGCCGCGGAAGCCGCACACCGTCCCGGCACCGCCTGGCTCATCGGCGAGCCAGCCCGCCATGGGCCCCTCCCCCTTACCCGAACAACCACGACGGCCCGCGTCGCCCGAACGCCCTGGCCACCGTGAGCCACGTGCCGCGGCCGCCGGTGAGCCGGCGCCTCTCGTCGGGGGGTCGGGCATCACGCGCTGTGCTCCCCGCGTTCCCGTCGCGCCCGTGCACGCGCCCGGGCCAACGACTCCGCTCGGCGTCGCTCCTGCTCATCCGACGCCTGCTGCTGTTCCGCCCATCGCTCACGCACCCCTGTCGCTCGCTCCAGCGCGGCGTTCTCGATCGACGCAACCGCGGCCGCATCGGCCCGCGCCCACCGATTCGGGTCCTGCAGCCGTGCCCGGCGCTCGCGCCGGCGAACTTCATCCTGCTCGTGCCTGCGGAGCGCCTCGGCCGCCCGCGGCCCGGCCCGCGCCAGGGCATCGCGCAGCAGCTCGACGCCCTCGGCGTAGTCCACCGTTCACCGTCGCTGGGCGGAGGCCTCGGCGAACCGGCGCCGGCGCTCCAACTCCTCGCGCCAGTCATCCCGCCGCGACAGCTTGAGCCGGTTGATCGTGGGGAGCCCGCGCTTTTCCAGCAGCATGCGCGCCAGAGCGGCGCCCCGCGTGTGGCTCATGTCATCCCGGTCGAGAGCAGCCTCTCCCGCCCGAGGAGCCGGGGCCGTTGCCTCTGCCGGCGACATCCTCGGCTCGAGCTCTGGCGGTTTCAGCCCCTTCTCCGCCGCCAGCACCGCATGCGACCACGCCGGAGCCTGCTGCGCAGCACGCCGCCGGACCTCGGCCGCCGCCCGCCGCTGCGACGGCAACGGCAGCACGCGGCCGTCCGGCCCGATCCACGCCGACAACCGATGCCGCACCCAGCCTGCCGGATGCCGGATCTCGGCCGTGCTCAACCACGTGTACGTCCACCGGCTGTCGTCCTCACGCACGTCCAGCGCATGCAGCACGTCCGCCACCGTCGCGCCCGCCTCGAGGACGGGCTTGAGCAGCCAGCGCAGATACCAGGCCGTCATCAGCCGCAACACGGGCGACTCCTGGCGGAGCCGTTCGCAGGCCGCGAGTCTGTCGCGTTTGGTCCGGGGCGTCGTGTGCAGCTGCCATGCCGGCGAAATGCGGGAATGATCACGGAAGCGGCGGTGGTGCGTCTCGCGCGTGTGCGTGGGATCGTCTGTTACTCCCCCAGGGGGAGTAACAGAAGGGGGTGCAGTTATCCGTTCCGCCTGGTCAGCGCGCTGGCCAGGCGGTTTCGCGGCGCCGCGGCGCCGCACGCACAACACCCACACCGCCGCCCGGTTGCCCAGCCCGTCATCGCCCAGGCTGCCCGCGACCGTATGAGAGTTGGGGCGGGGGCGAGGGCGGTAACGCGCGGTGGAGCCCTCCTCGACCGTGCCGAGCCAGCCACGCCCGCGCAGCCAGCGCACCCAGCGCCGCACCGTGTCCGGGTGCAGACCGGTCCGCTGGGCGATGCCGGCCCGGGTCGGCCGCGAACACAAGGTCGCCCAGTCGGCGTGCCAGGCGATGTCACGCGCCACGCGCATCAGGTTGCCGTAGCCGTCGCTGCGCAGGCCCAGAACCTCCGGATCCTCCTTCAACGCGCACAGCCACGCCTTCTGCGACGCCGCACGGCGCATCCCACGCGGCACCGACGCCAAGATCAGCGCCTTCGACGGCGCAGTCGAAGGCGCCTTCGACTGCGCCGTCGCGAGACTCCCCGCGGAACTGCCCCGGTCCGACACGCCGGTGACACGCCGCCACCCGGCGCCCGGACCGCCCCGATGACGGGCCTGCTTGCGGGCCTGGTGATGGGTTGGTTTAGGCGTGCCTGTCGGACACGCGGCGGTTTCTGATCGCGGGCATGCTGGCATGGCCACGCGGTCGCCTGCCATAATGGCGAGACCTCCTGGCTCCACTTGGAGGTATGACAAAGGGCCGACGCGGCGCCGCTCAGGCGTCAGGTCGGTGAATACGCCGGACGAACCACTCCGTCGCTCAGCTCTCTACGCCGGCAAGCATTCGGGAGCCGAACGACCTGGTGGGTCGTCACGTCAACTGAGAAACGCCCCGCCCCGCGGGGCTTTTCTTATGCCATCACCATCTCCTCCGGCCGCGTCAACAACGGCTCAGGCGACATTCGTCAACGGCAGCAGCTGCTGACCAGAACCGCCCACGAAGCCGGCCGTCGGATCGGCCGCCTCCTCGAGCGCCGGGTCGAGCGTGTGGCCCAGAACCTGCGCCACGACCAGCTCAACAAACCCGGCCACCGACACCCCGGCATCCTCCGCCGCGTCCTCGACCAACCCCCTCAACCGCGAGTCGGCGGTCCACGCCAGCGGGTTACGCCGATCGGCGAGCACATCCACCAGATAGTCGCCCAGGTACTCATAACCCCCCAGACGCTGCTCACCGACCAACTCGCCATGCAAAGCGACCGGCACCCGCACCATCGTCGCCTTACGCGGCCCCTTACTACGGCGCCCACCACGACTCGTCGTCATGGCGCACGATCATGCCGGAAACGGAAACAGAAACACAGCACCCAACCCGCGTGTCGCACACCACGTTTCCGCCTTTCCGCACACCAACACCACGACCAGCCCCGGCCCAGCCACCGCCACACCCGATGGAGCACCCGGGCACGCCACCGGCCCGCGACACCGAGCCCACCGGCGGCCGCCGGCACCACCTGCAGACCGACCCAGCCGCGGCCGCGCGGGCCCCCGCCGTACCAGCCCACCGCAGCGTGGAGGGTCCACTCGACGGCTGAGGGCAAACGCCGCGACCAACAATCCTCAACCCGCCGCCCGGGCGCCGGCGCGCTCGACTGCACCGCCGTCGGCTCGCTACGCACCCAGTCGGCCGGCGCTCGACCGCGGCCGCCGGTGACGCCGGCGGCCGGACGTCCGGGCGCCGGCCCGCCGGCAGGCGTGGGGCCGGACTCATGCGCCTCTCCGACGGGAGGAGCGGCGGCCAACCCGCCCAGGCCCGCGTCTCGACACCGCGGCCCCGCACCGACCCCCTCACTCAGGCTGGGGGCCGCACGACGCGCCCGTCGGGGCCACGTACCGGCGCCTCGCCGGTGAGCCGGCGCTCGACCACCTCGACACCGAGCACCACGTCGGCGCGGGTCTAGTGGCCGCGATGCGCCATGTACGCGCGGGCGATCAGGCGAGCATCGTCCCGGGTCGAGCACCAGCCCACCGTCTGCCAGTCCGAGTTGCTGGCCCAACGTCAGCCCGCCGGCTCGCCTGTCGGATCGCCACCACCGGCCATGGCCGCTCTCCTCAACGCCCGCCACGCCGCGATTGGGGACTCCGCCTGTGTCCACCATGCCCACAACGCCGTCTCAGCCTCGTCCCTATCCGCCAGGGCTGCGGCGAGAACGCGGCGCTGGCCTTCGCGGGCGGCTGCGGTCCGCCAGCGCGCTCGGCCGCCATCCGACGCACACGAAGGACATCGCCGACCGCATCCTCGACGAACCGCTCCCGCGCCCCTGCCGAAGCCGTGTCGCGGCCCGGCAGCTCGCCGAGGCCAGGACCCCCGTGGCCGAGGCCGCCGGTGAGCCGGCGGCCTCGAAGCCAACCTCCACCGAGGGCTCGAGGCAGACGTCGCCACCCACCAATGGCTTCGCGCCCGCCACTGACCCAGGAGCTCCGCCGTCGACTCCGTCTCCGCCCACGGCGCCATCCCGCGACCGGCGCCTCGACCCTTCGACCGCCCCGGTGAATCTGGGCGCCGGACCGGCCTGGGCATCGGAGGACGCCGACCGGACGGCCATGGCCGCGCACGGTCACCAGGCGCTCCTCCACGGAGCCGCCCGTCGGCGCCGGCGGGCGCCGACACTCACCCGATCCCGGCCGACGCAACCTCCACACCATCGACCAGACCTGACCACCCACCGTGAAAAGTCCGGCAGTGAGGCCTCCGCCGTCGGCCGCCGATCCATATCCCAGCGTCGCCGTCCCGGTGCCGGGCTTCACTGGCGGCCGCAGGTGGTGCCGGCCAGTTGCCGCCCTCGAAACCGCCGACGAGCCGGGCCTCCCTCGAGCGGTCCATCGACGGCCCTATGACCCCGGGCAGGGCCCTCACTGGGGGCAACGTTGAGAGGGTGTTTTCGAACCTCCGATGGGGTCGGGCTGCACCCGGACCGCCAGGGCTCAGCCCAGCGCGTCCATCAGGGCGATGACATAGGCGTCCAGCCGCTCCTCCACGGATCGCGTCGTCAGCTCTGCTCTGCCTGCTGCCTCCCGCCATGGCTGCGACACCGACTGCACTTCTTCTGAGCAGGCCAGCGCGTCCCGCACCTGCCAGTACAGCCGCTCGCTCGTGGTCGCAGCCAGCACCCCGCCGGCTTCCTCATACGCCTCAGCGAACCGCAGACCCCACGCCGGTCCGTGCAGCAGCGCGAGATTGGTGGAGCAGTGCGCGACATCGAGGTCTGCCGGGCCCCAGGAGGTCGCGGCCCAGTCGACGACGCCGGTGATCTGGGGACCTGCCGGGCTTGGGGGCGACATGGCGAACAGCACGTTGCCGGGCTGGAAGTCCCGGTGCAGGAATCGCCCTTCATAGGGCGGCGTGGGCCTGCGGATCACGTCGATCGCCGCGGCCCATACCGCCGCGTCGGCGCCCTTCGGAACCACGACGGTGTCGGAGGTCGTCAGCGTCACATACTTCCGGGGCCGCTCGGCGGGCCGCAGCGCGTGGATGGCCACGAGTTGACGGGCCAGCAGTGGGACGCGCGTCTCCACTCCCTCATCGTCGAGGACCGTCCGGCCCGTTAGATGTGTCATCAAGAGCGACGGGTACTCGCAATGCGCGGCGGTTGGATCAACCGCGACCAGTTCAGGAGCCGGCACGCCGGTCCCCGCCAACAGGGTCAGAGCTCCGGCCTCCCTGTTCAGTCCGCCCTCGGCGCGCTCCACGTAGAACGGGTCGACGTAACTCCGCAGCACCAGGTCACGCGTCCTTCCGTCCTGAGTGCCGATGGTCAGCCTCCGCATGTCAGCAGTGATGCCGCCGCGTAGCGCCTCGGTTTTGACTATCCGTTCGCCGACCTCCAGATGCCGGCTCACCCAGGCCAATGTCAACGGTCGGACAGCCGCCTCGTCGTGGTTGATCATCGTGCCATCTCACCATCCCGACGGCTGCACGCGCCAAGGCTTTTTCGATCAGTGCGTGAGCGCCGCTCGATGAGGTGCCAGCTCGCCGTCAGGTGCGGTAGCGGCGGGCGGCGGTGTCGGGGCTGACATCCAGAACGGCCGCGATCTCGTCCCAGGTGGCGCCGGTCGCTCGGTCGGCGGTGACGGCAGCGGCCAGGACGGCGCGGGCGTGGGCGAGCAGGGGCAAAGCGGTGGCGGTGTAGCCGGCGATGGGCCCAGGATTCCAGCCGGTCTGCTGGGTGGGCGGACCTCCGCGTGCAGGTCGAGGGCCAGTTTCCCGGCTGCCTGGGCGAGGTGTTCGGCCTGGTCGCGGAGGTGGCGGCGCCGCTTGCGGGTGTCGTCCTGGCGTCGGTGCCGCTGGGTGAGCGGACGCCAGCGCCTGGCGCGGGTCCGGCAGAAGGCCCACCGGCAGGTGTCGGAGCAGTACTTGCGAGGCCGCCCACCGCGGGTGATGGGCAGGGGCAGCGGGGCCTCGCAGTTCAGGCATTGCTCGGTTCGAGATCCCATGAGGGGCGCTCCCCAAGGCCAGGGGGTTTCGTGGCCGTATGGCTGCGGATCAGCGTGTCTCGTTTGATGGGTTCCGAGACACGCTGATCCGCAACAGCGCGGTCACGAAACTTTTCCCCAGGACGACCTGGCGTGACAATCAGAAGAAGCTTGAGTCCTTCCCGAGGCGCGAACCCACCAGCGGTCGCGAGGCGCCCTGCCGCAGCCCCGCCGGGAGGACACCGGGGAGGCGGAGCTCAGTCGGGTCACCGCGGCGGCCATCACCTCTCAACGAACCTCCAGGGATCGCTGCTCCTGAGTCCCCGCCGGGAAGGGGTCCACCCGTCTGGAGCTGCTCGGCCAACCCCACGCCTCGCGCGTGGCCAGGGACTCATGTGGAATTCCATGGGCGGCACTCCGAGGTCGGTTTCGGCGTCGAGGTTCCAAGCGCGATCGCCTCTGGACCGAAGAGCTTGATGATGTCGTCCGCGAATGGCCGTTCAGGGTTGACCTTGAATTCCGGCAGCGAGAGGACCACCGTCTTTCTGACTGACCTCCGCAGATTGATCAGGAGCGGGACGTGCCCTTGGTGAACCTTGAGCACGTTGCGTAATTCATCCACAGTCTTCGGAGTGATTTGCTTCTCATGCAGTGTCAGGGTGATCGGCGCCGTTTCGGACATGTCAATCAGTGTCATCTCGTCGGCGTAGATCGAGATGGCGTCGTCCTGGTTGTTGATCCGACCGCGTATCGACACTACGGCGTCCGGGCGTAGCCCCGACGCATAGAGACTGTAGGTGCGTGGAAAGAACAGACACTCCACGGCAGCGTCCATGTCTTCCACAGTGAGGATGGCCCATGACCTTCCCGCTTTGGTGGCCCGCCGGTCCACCTTGGTGACCAGGCCGGAGATCTGAACGTCGGCATGGTCGTCTCGACCGCTGTCCAGGAGATCGGCGATCGCGGTATCGCGGTACCTCGCCAGCAGAGGCTCGGCGCCAGCCAGCGGGTGGTCGGACACATACAGGCCGAGCATTTCCCGCTCGAAGTCGAGCCTGATCTTCTTGTCCCACTCGCCATCCGGAATGGCGATCGAGGCTGGCGCGTCGTCGGACAAGCCGCCGAAGAGCGAGTCCTGGCCGCATGCCTCGTTCTTCTTGAGTTTGGCGATGGACTCGACGGCCTGATCGTGAATCATGAACAGCCCCTTGCGGGGGTGTTCGAGGGAATCGAAGGCGCCTGCCTTGATCAGAGATTCGATGGCCCGCTTGTTGCAGACGGTCAGGGGCACCTTGCCGAGGAAGTCATTGAAGTCGGCGAAGCGGCCCTTTTCGGTTCGGGCCTCGAGGATGCCGTGGACGACATTCTCGCCGACGTTGCGGATCGCGCCCAGCCCGAACCGCACCTCGGCATCGTCGACGGCAACGAAGTCCAACTGGGAGTCATTGACGTCGGGCGGCAGCACCCTGATGCCCAAGCGGCGGCAGTCGGCCAGGTAGACGGCCATCTTGTCCTTGTCATCGCCGACAGAGGTGAGCAGCGCGGCGAGGTACTCGCTGGGATGGTTGGCCTTGAGGTAGGCAGTCCAGTACGCAACCAGCCCATACCCGGCGGTGTGCGACTTGTTGAAACCGTAGCCACTGAACGGCACCAGGACGTCCCAGACCGCCTTGATCGCCTTGGCGGAGAAGCCGCGCTCGCGCATGCCCGCCGAGAAGCGGTCCCACTCGGCGTCCAGGATCTCTTTCTTCTTCTTGCCCATGGCCCGGCGCAACGTGTCGGCGGCGCCGAGGGAGTAGCCGGCCAGTTGCTGGGCGATGGCCATGACCTGTTCCTGGAAGACGACCAGGTGGTAGGTGTCGCCGAGGATGGGTTCGAGTACCTCTGCCAGCTCCGGGTGGATCGGTTCGACCGGCTGGCGGCCGGTCTTGCGTAGGGCGTAGTCGGTGTGAGCGTTCGTCTCCATCGGGCCGGGCCGGTAGAGCGCGTTAACGGCGGCGATGTCGGTGAACTCGGTCGGACGCATCAGCTTCAGCAGCGTGCGCACGCCGCTGCCGTCGAGCTGGAAGACGCCCACGGTGTCGCCGCGGGCGAGCAGCTCGTAGGTCTTGGCGTCGTCCAGCGGCACCTGGAGGATATCGATCTCGATCCCCTTGTTGGCCTGGATGTTGGCGATGGCGTCGCCGATGACAGTGAGGTTGCGCAGGCCGAGGAAGTCCATCTTCAGCAGACCCATGTCCTCGGCCTGGGTGAAGGGGAAGGCGGTGATGACGGGGCCGTCGGCCTTGGGCTTGACCAGGGGGATCACGTCGATCAGCGGCTCCCTGGACAGAATCACGCCGGCCGCGTGCACGCCCGTGCCCCGGGTCAGCCCCTCCAATCCGGCCGCGGTGTCGACCACCTGCTTGACGTCGGGGTCCTGCTCGTACATCGCGCGCAGCTCGGCCGCCTCACCGTGGCGTGGATGCCGCTCGTCGTGGATGGCGGCCAGCGGGATCTCCTCGCCGCCGACCGCGCCAGGGAACGCCTTGGTGATGCGGTCGCCCAGCGCGTACGGCAGGCCGAGCACGCGGCAGGAGTCCTTGACGGCGGCCTTGGCCTTGATGGTGCCGAACGTGACGATCTGACAGACCCGGTCGGCGCCGTACTTGCGGGTGACATAGTCGATCACCTCGTCCCGGCGGCGGTCGTCGAAGTCGAGGTCGACGTCCGGCATTGTGACGCGCTCGGGGTTGAGGAAGCGCTCGAAGATGAGCTTGTGCTCGATGGGGTCGAGCTGGGTGATGCCCGTGCAGTACGCGACGATGGAGCCGGTGGCCGAGCCGCGCCCCGGGCCCAGCCTGATGCCGCTCTGGCGGGCATGCCGGCAGATGTCGGCGACCACCAGGAAGTAACCGGGGAAGCCCATGGCATCGATGACCGACAGCTCGTAGTCGATCCGGTTGAGCACCTCCTGCGGCAGGTCACCGCCGTAGCGGCGGCGGGCGCCCTTCAGCGTCTCGGCGCGCAGCCAGCTGGACTCGGTCTCGCCCTCCGGCACGGGGAAGCGCGGCGTCAGGTCCCGGTGGGCGAACACCTCGCCGTACTCGCCGACCCGTTCGGCGACCAGCAGCGTGTTGTCGCAGGCGCCCGGCACTTCGGCGTCCCACAGCGCGCGCATCTCCGCGGCGGACTTGACGTAGTAGCCGCTGCCGCCGAACCGGAAGCGGTCGGCGTCGGACAGCCGCTTGCCGGTGCCGATGCACAGCAACGCGTCGTGCGCCGCGGCCTGGTCCTCGATCACGTAGTGGGAGTCGTTCGTGGCCAGGGGCGGCAGTCCGAGGTGCCTGCCGATGCGCAGCAGGTCGTCGCGGACCCGGCGCTCGATGGCCAGGCCGTGGTCCATCAGCTCCAGGAAATAGTTGTCCGGACCGAAGATGTCGCGGTAGCGGGCGGCGGCGGTGACGGCCTGGTCGTACTGGCCGAGCCGGAGCCGGGTCTGCACCTCGCCGGACGGGCAGCCGGTGGTGGCGATGATCCCCTGGCCGTACTCGGTGAGCAGTTCGTCATCCATGCGCGGATATTTCTGGACATGTCCTTCGAGCCAGGCCCGCGACTGCAGCCGGAACAGGTTCCGCAGCCCCTTGGGGTCGGACGCCCACATCGTCATGTGCGTGTACAGTCCGCGCCCGGAGACGTCGCCGCCCTCGCCGGTGTCGTCGTCGGACTGGCGCAGCGTCAGGTTGTCGCTGTAGTAGACCGCCTGCCGGTGGTGTCGGGAGGCCGGGGCGACGTAGCTCTCGACCCCGATGATCGGCTTGACGCCCGCCTTGCGGGCCTTCTGGTAGAACTCGTACGCGCCGTGCACGTTGCCGTGGTCGCTCATCGCCACGGCCGGCATCCCCAACCGGGACACTTCGTCCATGAGGTGGCCGATCTTGGCGGCGCCGTCGAGCATGCTGTACTCGGTGTGTACGTGCAGATGGACGAACCTGCCAGTATCGCTACTCATCGCTGAGTGCTCCTCCCTGTCGCGCGGCCCGTCACCAAACTCAAGGGCTTAACGCATCAGTTGCATACAATAGATACAACATGTGTAAGCCGCCATCATCGCTGACGTCATTTCCACGTGCGCGACGAGCTCGGCGCGCCGCAGATGTGGCCGCACCCACCACACCCTCCGGGTCGGCGGCCCTCGCCGGAGATGCTCCTGGATTCCCTCGCCGTCGCCATCGAGACCGGCGAGTGCCTTTCGATCACCAACGCCATGGAACACCTTTGCCATGGCGCTCACTCTTCTGGAGCACTGGCCGCCAACCAGGGATCGACCGTGACAGCGCCTGGATAAGGCGTGGATCGTGCCTGGCGGACGCCCGCCTGGCAGCGCATCCAGTTCGTGCGCATGATGTATTTTAATATTTATACATGCAAGCTCACAGACCTGCAGCACCGATGAGAACCACAGCCGTGAAAGGCCTATCTGATGTCCGTCGCCTACGTCCTTCGGCTGCCCGCACTCCGCATCCAGCAGGGCATCCATACCCTCTACTCGTTCGCCGTGGACGGGAAACTGATCCACAACTTTGCCGCTGTGTCCCGCATCAAGCGGGACGACGACGGCGACCTGCTCGGCTACCAGCGGCCCGAAACGTACAAGCACGTCCTCAGCATCCGCCGCTACCTGGAGGGCGAGGGCGCCCTGATGCCCAACTCCCTGACGGTAGCCTTCGGCCAGCAGGTGCATTTCGAGCCATTCGACATCGACATGCCCGATGCCGCGACCGTTGGGTACGCCATATTCGGCGTGCTGGTCATCCCCATCGATCCCACCCAGGACGACGCCGACAAGCCGGCCTGGATCGTTGACGGGCAGCAGCGCAGTGCAGCGATCCGCGACGCTGCGCTCGACCAATGGCCAGTCCCGATAGTCGGGTTCATCGCCGACCCCGAGGAGCAGCGCACACAGTTTCTCCTCGTCAACAGTGTCAAGCCCTTGCCTAAGGGCCTGATCCACGAGCTGCTCCCCTCTGCCACTGGCACCTTGCCGCCCGCCTGGGCACGCCGCCAGGTGCCCGCCACGATCCTCGCCCAGCTCAACACCACACCCGGCGCGTTTGCCGGCGCCATCCGCACCCCCACGGAGCCCGACGGCCGCATCACGGACAACGCTGTCCTCCGCATGATCGAGACGAGCCTGTATAACGGCGCCCTCTACCAGTACCGGAACCCCGTCGACGGCGCCGTCAACGTGGACGCCGCCGTCGCCCACCTGACCGTCTTCTGGGACTTGGTGGCCAGGCGATGGCCCGCGGCGTGGAAGTTCGCGCCGCGCCTGTCGCGCCTGACGCACGGCGTCGGCATCCAAGCCCTCGGCGTCATCATGGACGACCTCACCACCGACCAGCTCAACCCCGACCATGTCTGGGCCGCGCTCGACCGCATCGGCGATCAGGCCGCCTGGACGTTCGCCGACGGCCACTGGGAACTCCGCAACGGCGAGACCCGCAGATGGAGCGGCTTCCAGAACACCGGCGCCGACGTCCGCCTGCTGTCTGACCACCTCCGGCACCTCGCCGGCCTGCTGGGCTGACCGCCGATGACCATAGAAGCCGGCCACCCCGGCCTCGCCGACCCCCGAGCGACGGAGCCCTGCTCCCAGGGACGCCCCGTGCCTCGAGAAGCAACCACCCACAGAGCACGTCCTGGCGCCGGACGCGCCGCACCGAACTCACCGGCGCGTTGGCAGGCTGACGGCATCAGCGCGAGGAGCCCTCGGCCGTGGGCTGCCAGCACCCGCGCCGGCACCCTGGCCTCGGGATCAGGCACGGTCGGAGACGGTTGTTACACGCGCCCGAGGAGGTAGCGTCTGATCATTTGTTATGCGGCAACGTGTGCTTGAGGTCAGTGACCTTGATCGACCCTTCCACGGAGTCCTCTTCGCCGACACGGATCGCAAGCAGGACGGGAACGCCGTCGGCGAACTCACCGACGTGGCGCCACACCAAGCCCTGGTAGCCGTGGTCCTCACCCTTCAGCAGGTGGTCGTACTGCTCCCGCGTAACCGGGTAGTCGCGGGTGAGATCGAAGCGCTCGCCAGTCACTGGGTTGATCCACTCTCCCGGAGTCGGAGTGGGTGGCTCTGCCTCAAGGGTGTCGGGCAGTCGGGGCTCGATGTATGTTCGGCACCGGTTGTAGTGCGGCACCGGGTCTTTTCCGATCGGCCACAGCACAAGGGCGTCCCCGTCCACCTCGTTGCCCTGGTCGTCGTAGTAGGCCGTCTCGTGCGGGCACTTGGGCGGCACGTGCACGATCTTGCGAGCTGCCTCATCCACGTAGGCGTGGCAGTCGCAGTCGTCGCTCTTGGAGTAGCCGATCTGCTTCAACTCGTCGTCGGTCAGGTCGGACACCACCCGCTCGACGGCGGCCCGGACCTTGTAGCACTCGGCCTGCTGGACGTGGCTAAACGCCGCCTCAAGCTCGTCCAGGCAGGTGATGAACCGGTGCTGCCACTCGTCAGGCATCGACTGCAGCAGCGTTCGCGGCAGCACCGCGTAGTTCGAGTAAGACAGGCCGAACCAGGCGTGAACAGTCCGCTGGTCGAGGTCGAGAGACATGAGTGCTCCTTTGATCTCATGGATATTGGGTTGAAAGGCGGGGTCCCGGCCGCGAGATTCGAACGGCCTGGGCTGAAACCGAAGCCTGTTGGGCTGTGGTCTATCCGTTCGGCGCGCTCCGGGGCCGGGTTACCACAGACCGCGACGCCAGTTGACGGGCAGGCTGCCGAGTTCGGCGGAGGCTCCATACCGGTAGGGTTGCGCGAGCAAGGTGCCGGCCGTCGCCTCGGCCGGGTAGCCGAGCACCAGCCCCATCGCCGCCAGCGGCCACCGTTCCAACGTCTCGAACTCCTCGCGACTCGCGAACGCGGCCGGCGGCCGGGCGCGCAGCGCCTGGATCGCCTCGGCCTGCTCGGCGGCCAATTGCGCGGGCAGGACCTCGCGGTAGTCCTCGATGAGACCGTCCAACACGTCGCGGCCGTAGATGCGCTCGAAGGTCTCGTTCGAGCCAGCGTAGGTGCACACCTTGCGCGACAGGCGTGTCCCGTAGAAGGTCACGGTGACGTTCGCGCGCTCCGCTTGAACTCGGAGCTTGGCGACCTCAGCCCGGTCCACGTCGAAGTAGCCCATCGGCTTCCACTTCGCCAGGACCGCCTCACGGGTCCATTCGTCGTGGTCGATGGCCGGTCCTGGCACAGAGACCATGCCACCCAGCCAGCACCGGCTCAACCGCTGCGCGAGGATGGGCGTCCAGCCACGGATAGCGCTGCGGAAGACGAAGTAGACGCTGGAGCGGGGCATAGCCGGGCCCCGCCACTTCCACACCGGCATGCCCGCGTGGAAGGCGGCGAAGTCGAGCTGCCCGCTGCCGCCGAGCGCGTCGTCGGGGGCGGGCTTGACGTAGATGCCGTGTAAGTAGGCCCCGTCCTGGCGAGTCAGCCACGGCCAGGGGACGCGCCGGTGGGGTGGCGACGGCAGCAATGCCCGGGCGAGGGCGGTGATGAGGGTCTGCCCCAGGACGGGTGTCCACCGGTCCGCCGTCACCGCCACACCGGCGCCGCGGCATACCGGACAACGGATTTCGCTGGCGGGCATGGTGCCGACCTCTGGCGCGAACACCGCCAGGGGGACGCTCTCCAGATCTGCCCCAGGGTGGGCGGCGGCCCACCGCTGGATGTCCACGTCGCGCTCCTTCAACCAGGTTGTGAAGGCCGGTGAGACGACGGTGCCCCCTGCCCGGCACCCCTGGCAGGCGATCTCCTTCTCGCCTGGAGCGACGAACCTCTCCTCGCCGGTGACGTCGTTCATCGCGTCCCCACCCTCCCCTGGCGCAGGATCCTCTCGTGCACGGTCGCGATGCAGGGCTCTCGACGTCCACACAGGGCAGCAAACCGGGTGTCGACCCAGGTCCGGTACTGACGCATATCCCCCACGAGGGTGCGGCGGGCGGGGCGAGGAGGTGCTCCGGGCGAGTGACCTGGGCGCCGCCGCGCACCATCTGGTACCGCTGGTCAGGACGGGTGATCACCTGAGGCCACCCTCCACGTGTGCCTGAGCGGTTGCGGGTAGTCCACGCGGAGGATGCGCATGATGTCCTCTTGGTCGAAGAAGACGCCCCGGCGTACCAGCTCGTCTCCGATCACCTTGACCCCGGTATTCGGCCCCAGCATCCGGATCACCTCCCGGATCTCGGCGTCCCGCAGCTCATCGGTGCTGGGTTGATCGCCGCCAGGCTCTACCGCCGCAGCGTCGCTGGCCTCCTTGGCAGGTGCCTCCTCCAGGCCCAGGAGCACCTTGAGGAGCCGGATCATGAAGTCGTCGCCCTCTCCGGACTCCTCGGCCTGCGATATGAAGGTCTGCCAGAGCCCGAATGCAAGGTCACGACGGAATCTGTCACCGGTGGTCGGGTGCTGTACGGCCGCGCGTACGTCGTTGACCCAAGCGCCGATGCTGTCGATGGTGGCGGTGTAGCAGGCATTCCACCGCTGGGCTTCGCTCTTGTGGTGCTCGATCTCCTGGAGGTAACCGTCGTAGGAGGCCTCCAGGATGGCCAGCCTGCGCTCCATCTGATCGTGGCGGTTCTGCAGCTCAGGCACCTTCCGCGCCTGCACCTGCAGGGTGGCCAGGGTGCTGGCCCTGACGATGCGAATCATGAGTGCTAGGCCTCTCTTCTGGTCGCAACCTTGATCACGTGCTGCTCCTCGATGGCGACATCCGTCAGTCCTCGAGCACAAGGCGTAGCCCTGGCAGGTGTTGGGGACGCGGTCGTCAAGTTCCCGCCGCACCCCGGCGGTACAGGGGCCACCTGGTGGCCCGAAGGATTTCCTGAGCTCGCTCGGGCGTGGCGTGCCGGCGGTACATCCATTCGCTGAGTTCGTTGCTGGCCGGTGGCCACGCGCCGTCGTTGGCATCCCAGCAGCGGCGCTCAAAGTGGTCGAGAATGAACGCCTCCCACGCGCGATGCAGAACGGGTGCTCATGCCCAACATCTGTTTCACTGGACGGGGCAGTCTGATCTTCATGGTTTGCCCTCCCTCAACAGCTGTGCGGTCGTGCACCTTGGCCCGTTAGCAGCGGCCAGAGTGTGAAGCGGCGTCCGCAGCGCGCGTTGTGCGAGTGATCAGTTGATGAGTGCGGGTACGGGCAGGCCGTACTGGACGCGGTAGCGGTGGTAGACGGCGAGTGCGCCGGTGTCGTCGACGTCGTCGCACCGGACGCCAGCGGTGGTGAGGCTGGTGCCGGAGCGCTTTGCGATCGTGTACCGGCCGGGTTGGTCGAGACTGTCGATGTAGAGGGCGACGCCGGCGAACCAGACGATGAGGCGAGCCGTCTCGCCGTACTCCAGGTGGTCGACGATCTCCAGGCTGGAGCACTCGGCGATGCGGACATCGTCCGGGTGCCCGAGGGCGATGAGTTGATCGCGGAGATTTTCGAGGGCGTCGATCCGCCGTTGGTGACGTCGCTTGTTCCCCTCTTCGATGCTGGGCATGGGGTGTTGGGACCTCTCGTTCGGTGTGAAGGTTCGGTTAGGGGCTGTCTGTCGACGAGCGGCGTGTCCTGGCCGGCTGGTTTGCTCTGGAGATCGGCTTCGTGGTGGTCACGGTGTCCATGGCGCTCCTCCTCGGCGATGAGCGCCCTGCGACCGTGGTGGCCGTCATCGGGCCGATTCCGCCGCCTGCGGCCGCGCCCGCCTGATGTAGTAGCCGCCTGGCCCGTTGTGCTCCTCGATCAGGCCGCGCTCAACCAGGCGGGCACGGGCTCGCGCAGCCCGGTACGCCTTTCCGGACGTCCAACGGGCGACCTCGCCGAACAGGCCTCGGGATGCCCAGACGTGCGCGGCGTTCCAGTCGGACCAGGACTCGGGCAGCTCGGCCAGCGCGGCCTCCAGGGCTGCCTCATCCCCGGGCCGGGGTGCGTCGTCCGCGAGTTCGGCGAGATCGGCGGGCACCTCGACTCCGGCCCAGTGGTGGAGCTCCCGCGTCCGCTCCCTGTCCTCCTCCTGGGCGGGAACGCGGTGGCACCACCCGCACTGGTCGTCGTGCAGGGCGCGTGGGAGTTCCTCGGCGGTCAGGCCCGCCGCGGCGCAGAGGACGTCCAGGAGCTTGGCCTTCTGGTAGCTGCACACACGCTGGGGTGTGTGGTGCGGGTCATGCTCACCGGTGATGTGGCAGGGGGTGAGGGCAAGGTGGTGCAGGACGAGTTCCCGCAGCGTCTCGTCGACCACGGGCTTCCGGTCAGTCATGAAGTCCTCCTCCGAGATGGTGGATGTACAGGGTCCGGTCGGCTTGTTCGCGGACGTAGGGCGACCGGTCAGCGGCGAGCCGGTACAGCACGTCGGCCGGGCAGGCGAGGTTGCCAGCGGCGGCCTCGCGTACGGCGGCGGGTTGCCGGCGGCGGGCCAGCGCCGTGAGTAGGGCGGGCGGGCAGCCGCGGTTGCCCGCCAGGTCCGTGCGGACGCGCTCGTCGGGGTCGCCGGCCAGGAGGGCCGCGGCCGCGGGGGTGAGGGCGTCGCTCTTGGCGACGGCGGATCGCACCCATGTGTCCTTGTCGGCCGCGAGCCGTTCGAGTGCCCGGGCGGGCGCGGCGGGATTGCTAGCGAGGGCGGCACGTGGGCCTCGTTCCGGGTCGCCTGCCAGGGCGTCGACCTGGACGGGCGAAAGGTGCGGCACGAGCAGGTTGCGTGCGGCACCCGCGCGCACGAACGCGTCGCTGTCGGCGGCGAGCCGTTCGAGCGTGGTCACGACGGTGGTCCTGTGCGCGGCACAGCTGCGGACGTACGGCGACGGGTCGGCGGCGGCCACCTCGATAAGGTGCCGCGTCACCGTTGGGTTGCGCAGCGCGCCGAGCCGCGCGGCCTCGCTGTCGCTGAGCAGCAGGATGGTCTCGAGTTCACCGGCGGGCACGCCGGGGTTGGCCGCGGCCGTGTTGGCGATGATCCCGCGGGGGGTTCGGGCGAGTTCGGTCAACGTCTCAGGCGGGGTGTGCGGGTTTTCGGCGATCTTTACCCGCACGCTGAGGAAGCGGCTCTCGGCCAGGATGCGCAGGGTCGTTGGGTGGGTGCTGGCCGTGGCGAGGGTCATCTCGGCGATCTCGCGCGCGGTCTCGGACAGGGCGACGTCGGTCGAATCCACGAGTTCGCCTGGGGCGCGGCGGGCCGCGGCCTTCTCCCGCTCGGCGATTCCCTCGGGTCCCAGGATCGTCGCAATGAGATCCATGGTGCGGTGCGCGGCGACTCCGAGCATCAAGAACGGCAGGTCGTCGATTGTGTACGCGCCGCTGGGCTTGTTTTCGATCACCGTTGCACCCTCGGGACGGGTAAGGAGCAGTGCGGTTGGAGTTCGGCCATGGGGCCTCGTCTCAGATGTCGCGCCAGACGACATGCGAGCCAGCGGGACGAACGACGTCCGCGGCGATGGCCAGCACGTCGCGAGGCACGCGCGGGTCGTCGGCCAGTGCTGTGACGGCCTGGTCGATGTTGTCGAACACGTGCAGCTCGGGCGGGTACGCCGCGTCGTAGTTCCAGTGGTGCAGATAGACGGCAACGCGGCCACGACCGGTCTCGGCCACCCCGACCCTCCACTCGGCCGGCGCGCCGTGGTGGCCGAACTGCGGCCCCCGCCCTCGCTCATCGCCGCTGTACTGGTCGTTGTCCCGGTCGGATGGCAGCTGCGGATCGGTCAGCCATCGGCCGACGAACGCCTCCTGGCGCTCATCGCCGAACAGCTCGTACATCGGCACGCTGATCATGTCGGTGTGGCCGAGATACGTGGTCAGGGCCGTGGCCACCAGGCCGGAGACCGTAGTGCGGGCCGACTTGGCCGCCCGCTCGGCGCGCTCCCACAGAGGCAGGTCATCATCGCGGACCGACAGCGTCTTGTTGGGCACAGGCACCCCCTCGCATATGTGGCTTTCACACATGATAAGCGAATCACATTAATTGCATGCAACTAGTGTAAAGGTGTGAAGGCCTCTACCTGCCCGGCGCTGACGACGGCGCGCTCTCACCGGCAAGGCCTGGCGCCTGGAACGAGCCCGCCCCGGCTAGGACAAGCGGGCCTCGGCACGCCGCCCTCCCCCGACGTGTCTGTTGGGGAGTCGCACCACAACGGGGACGGCCCCTCCTCAAGCGCCTGACGGACGCCCGGGGCCTTAACGGGAGGGCGCCGCGTCCGCCGGTGACTCTCGCCCCTCGAGGGCCCACACACCACCTCAAGCTCGGGCGGCGAGGCCTCCGCACGTCGACGTCGCACTTGCCGGAGAGCACGTCCGCAAGCCGCCGCGCCCCGCAGCTCGCTCTCGGTCCAGCCCCCACACCATCCGAACGCCAGCTCGCAGCCCCCCAGCCCGCGCGGCGAATCTGGAGCCGGGGTCGACGCCAACTTCACCGGCGGCTGCAGGCGACCGGCTCTGCACGACCTCCACTCCGATCGCGATGGCGGCGGCCCGGTCCAGCCCGCCGCTCGCAGACTTGCACCCCCGATCCCTTCAGGCCTGCCTCGGCCTGGTTCAAGAGGCCTATGGACGTCGCAATCACATATGAGCCAGCTGCCGAGGCTCAGCGGTGGGCGAGCTGGCCCGAGCAGGTATACGGACGCGAAGCCAAATGCTGCATAGCCCCAGGTTAGGCCCCAAGCCTTCCTGTTGATGTATTCTAATATTAGGGAGGTTGGCCGATGGCACAGCGAATTCTGAGCATCTCCGCTAGCAGGACAGAGAGATCTACGCCCAAGAGGTCCTCCTGGACGTACCGGACGACATCCTCGGTGATCCCGCCAAGCTCCTGGCGTGGGTCGAGGAGAACGAGGACAGGTGGCATGACGTCCTGATGGACGACGGCCGCAGCGAGATCGGCGGATTCGAGGACGTCGCGGTCACGGACAGGACCGATGACCCGACCCTGATCATGGTGTCGGCCGAGAACTGACCGACCCGACGCACGCTCCGCTGAAACAAACGCCGGCTCGTCGAGAACTCGCCCGCAGATACCGCCCTTCACCTGATGTCTCCTGACTGAACGGAACGCCCGTGACCGCGAACGTGACTTTCACGCCGCCTACGCCGCCGCTCGCGTCCTGATCAACATCCGGCTCGACAACGCAGCAACCGTGAAGGCGCACACGGGCCGCCGCTTCACTCCCATCGCCGCCACGGTCGAATGGCGGTGGACGACCAGCCGGGGCTGGGTCTACACCGCGACGACGCTGAAGGGACCCATCATTCCCGAGGAAGCGCGCCCCACGCTCCTGCTCGACCACCCCGACTGGGGCTTCTTCCGAGCGCTACCCCCCGCGCAACACCGCATCGGCCACGAACTGCCCGAGGAACTGCAGTCGTGCGTAGAGGCCACCCGCCCCGCCTGGACCCCCGCCCCAGCCGCCATCTTGAGCCCGCCCGAAAGGCCCTCCCATGACCGCGATCAGCATCCCGACCGACCACCCAGCCACCTACACCCTCGCCACGACGACTGTGTGGCTCGGCCACTACGACACGCTGCCGCCACTCCCCGACTGGGACGGCAAGCCCATGCGCGTCCAGCGCGCTGTCATCACCTGGCGTTGGGACCACAAGGGGTGGGTGTTCCACGGCATCAAGGTCCACGGCTTCCTCCTGCGCGAGAAGGACAACACCATGACCGACCGGGAGAGCGACCGCAGCCAGTACACCTGGACCAGCATCGAGAACATGCTGCCCGCCGAGTACCAGCCGCTGATCGAGAAGAACCGACCGCACGCCTGGACGCCGTTCCCTCCGCCCGCTCCGCCCGAGGCGGGCTACTGCGCCGAGACGGAATCAGCGGGGCCATGACAAAGCACACAGCCAGCCACCGAGCAGGGCATACGGCCCCGGAGACGCTGACACCCCGCCCTGGCCGCGCCGAAAGCCACGCGCGCACGGCAGCGCGTTCCTGACAGCGACCGCCCTTTGGGCAGCCACTGCGGCCGCCGGTGAGCCTGGAGCCCTCGGACTGTCGAGGAAGGCCACCACACCCGATCATGAAGATCGGTCGCTTAGGTCGCGCCGACGCAGGCATCCCTCGAGGAGTCGCGTCACCGGGCACTCAAGGTGAACGTCGCCACCGACACCACAAACGGTCCTCGCGGCCCGTCACCGCCCGGCCCCACCGCCACAACCGCGCGCCACCACGCTCGCAGGGTGACTCGAGGCACCGCCCACTCACGCCGAGCATCATATGGCCGATGCGTCCTCGATCGCACCTGGCCCTCCCGCCTGGCCGCGAACCGCCGGTCGGCCGGCCCCGCCCCCCCGCCCCGCCCCGCACTGCTGTGCTGTGCTGTGCTGTGCGTAGCGTGCGGTGCGGTGGTTCGCCGCGAGGTACGCGGGTCATACCGAATTCGGCAGCGCTGATGGCGCGTCCAGGAACCCTGTCTATCGTCGAGGGCGTGGCTCGCCGCCGGAACCCGAAGAAGGACAAGTCCGCTCGGCGCCGCCGCCCCAATTGGCGGCAAGTGCCGGGCGGCCGTGCGCGGATCAGCGTGGAGACAGTCACCCAGTTGATGCTGGCCGCACCACCGGACGCACTGCCACTGGTCGGCATGGCGGGGGTGTGGCTGTGGAACGTCGCCCAAGATGCCCCCAGCGCCGCCTACTGCGTGGACGGCTGCCTCACCCTGCACTACGCGCTGGCCGAGTACGGGATTGACTCCCGCGTGGAGGCAGTAATCCTGGAAGCCAACGGCAACGGCGCGCGCACCCTGTACGGCGGGGACGGGCCGCACTGGAACCCCGACGGCACGTTCAACGGGCACACGGTACTGGTGGTGCCCGCCGCCGGCCGGTTCCTGGATGCGACGCTCCGGCAGTACGCGGAGGTGCCCAACACCGAGCACGCGGCCCTGCTCTTGGGGCCGCTGATCGACGGCGAGGGCCTCGGCTCCGCACCGCTGCCGATGCACCGGCGCGACCACCTCGTGGTCTACCACCCGGTGCCAGACGGGCAGCGGGACGCCTGGCGCGGCCCGCCGTTGATCGCACACGACGCGGCATACCGGAGAGCAGGCGCCAACCTGGCTGCGAACGTGATCGACATGCTGCGGCAGGAATACCTGCGCGACAAGACGCTCGCCTCGCCCTACCCAAGGCTGCGCCGCCTGGTGCGGGCCCTGGACGGCGCCAAGTCAGTCGCGGACGACCACGGCTACCGGTTCGGCCTCCCCGGTAGCCGGAAGGAAGTCCGACTGGCGGACTTCCCCTGACACGCCCCTTGCTGCTGAAGCAGGCCACGCTAAGCAGAGTGCCGGCGGTTCGCCTCGGCTGGGTAGCCGAGCGCCGACCCCACCGCCACCAGTGGCTACCAGTGGCTCGAACTTCTCGCGGCGCGCGAATGCGGTCGGCACGCGGCGCCTGGATCGCCTCGCCCTGCTCGGCGGCCACCTTGGTGGGCTGGACCTCGCAGTAGTCCTCGATGACCCCGTTCAACACGTCGCGGCCGTAGATGAGCTCGAAGGTCTCGTTCGAGACGACGTGGGCGCATAGCGTGCGCAAAAAGCGTGTCCGACTAGGGAGACCTGCGATCTGTCTCCGTTCGCTCCGAGCCCCTCCGGCCCCGCCGGTGAGCCAGCGGCGCGCCCAACCGAGAATGAGACCTCGTCCCCTGAGACGCGTGTTACGCGTCACCCTCACCTTCTATGGCCGCTGCGCTGCACCCTTGAGGGCGTAGGTCTGCGCCTCGTAGATCGTCGGCCTCATCGACCGATACATAGAACGCGCGTCCCGAAAAGGGGCACCAGTCGCCTATATCGTTGGTGTGCTCGGCTATCGTCACGCGAACCTCGTCCACCCTTAACACCTCTTCCGCCGAACGAACTCGCTCCGGTCGCGGGCTCCGATCCGCCCTCGCTTCCGCGTGCGCTGCCAGACCCCACGGAATCCGCGCAGCGCCTCTGGGGACGCGGTCAGCCGCGCCTGCGGGAACTCGGCTCGGCCGCGACCTCAAAAACGTCCGATAGATGTATTATAATATAAAAAATGAGAAAGGAGACACTCCCCATGCCGATCCCCATGCTCGACCGCCCCGAGATGCTGGACGAACCTCACGGTGATCAGCCCGGCTACACGCTCCGTGACCAGGTACGCGACAAAATCGTCCCCGGTCTCGCGGCCGAAGCTGCCCACTTCGAAGGCGCGCACCAGTTCGTCACCCAGCTCGCAGGTCTGCCCGACACCCACGAATGGGGCGGCAAGGCCGCCCAGGCTCACATGCTCCTCCTTATCCAAGTGGGCGCCCTCAACCCCAGCTGGACGTTCCAGCAGGTCGTCGATCACACCGCTCACCTGATCGACACCGCCGATCCTGACGACGTCGACAACGAACCCACTGGCTCCTAGCGCAACGCGTCCCCAGCGGCCCGCCCGCCATCAACGCACCCGTCGTACGCCACCGGCCATGAAGACGGCCAGGCCCACGCGGGCGGGCCCGGGACGGCTTGGGTTCTGCGACCACCGCACAGTTCTCCCCCGGACACCTCGGACTTGTGGCCGGGTCCCTAGCCTCGGCCACACAGCCATTTACGGCGTCGGACTCCTCAGAAGAAGCGGGGATTCATTCCCACGTCGTCTTCCTGACCCGTGCTCAGCCAAGCCCATGCCGGAAATCCCAGGGCATCACGGCCTCCGGAAAGTCATCCCTGTCACATACATCGTCGGATCGTTCTCTCTCCCGTACGGGATTCGCCCACCGACTCCGTACCCCGGCCCGTAGACACCGGAATCGCTTGTTGCGTGTATTGCATGCAATTAGTCTTATACGGGAGAAGGTGTGCCACCGGACCTCGCCCGCTGACCTGCATCGACGGTCCCCAGGCACCGGCTACCGGGGTACGCGCACGCAACCGCCACGCGAAGGGACGCTCTCGTGTGCCGTTCACGCGCCGAAGGTGGCCGCCGCTGCCCCGGCGGCCATACCAGCAGCCGCGACGCGCAGACCGCCCGCCAACGGTTATGCCGCGCCCGCCGCGCCCTCGAGGCCACCGAGGCCACCGGAGACGCACAAGCGATCGCAGCCGCGCACCAGCGGGTGGCCGACGCACAGGAGGGCGTCACGGCCGCCCGGATCCTCGCCGGCGCCGACCAGCCGGACCCACCCAACGCCGCTGGGCTCTATCGCGCCGAGCGCCAGGCATTGTCGGCCTACACCGGCGGCGAATCCGCGTCGATCAACCAATTCGTACAGAATGGCTACCAGGTGCCCGATCACCTCGCCGACGACCGCGACTACGTGCGTCTTATGCGCCAGCAGGTGGCCGCCCTCAAGCGCGCGGTCAACCGGTCCAAGTTGACCACGCAAACGAAGGCGGCACAGGCCGTCCCAGCCGCGGTCGCTGAGCAGATCTACGGCCCAGTCGGATCAGGAGTCGGGCAGACGGTCACGCAGGACCGGTTCGTCTCCCTCACGGTCGATCACGCCCCTTCCGAGGTGTTCGGTGACGTGTTCATCTACTGGCACCTCCCAGTCGGCACCCGAGCGCTCGACGTCAACGCCTCTGGCGTCCCGTGCAAGAGGGACGAACGGGAGTTGCTGCTGGGGCCGCACCAGCCGTTCCTCAAGGCGCGTGACGAACTGATCGACGGCCGCCGCGTGATCCACATGGAAGGTGTCCTGCCCCCCGCAACCCCTCGACCTCGCGGCCAGCGGGCCGCCGGCCGAGCCGCCAACATCTAAGACCAGAGGGACGTGACACCCGGCCGGGAAACCCACCGGCGGGGACGCCCCTGCAGCGCCGACGTCGATGACGAGCTGCTCAAGTGCGGCGGGGCTGTTTGGGGAGCCGCTCGAGAAGGGGGGTTGATCTCTCTTCGTGAATGATGTATTCTAATAGAAATAAGTGGTTACAAGCGGTGGTTTGGAGGATCGCCGTGGAACGACTCCCCTTCTTCGTGTATGGCACACTGCGCCCCGGTCAGGGCAACCACCGCCTGTTCGAGGGCCGTATCAGCGCAGAGTACGACGGCGCACGTGCGCCGGGCTTCGTGCTGTACGCCAACGGCCTGCCCTACGTACGCGCCAGCGGTGATGTCGCCGACGAGGTCATCGGTACCCTGGTGATCCCTGAGCCCGAGACGTACCCGCAGCTGCTGCGGCGGCTCGACGCGCTGGAGGGCGTGCGCCCCAACGGTGCGGGCCTGTACAACCGAAAGGTCTGCCTTGCGCACTACCTCACTCAACCTGAGGGTGACTGGCAGGAAACCCGCGCCTGGATCTACGAGGGCGGCAGCACCTACTTCACCTACGCGGAGCACCTGCGTGTTCCCTCCGGCGATTGGCTGCGAACCCGTGCCGCGTAACCCCGTCGTCAACCGCCAGAACATCGACAGCCCGCTGCGCCAGCGGTCGCTGGACATCAGCGACCGCGCACGCGAGCAACTGCGCGACCTGGCCGCCGCCCTGCACGTCTCCCAAGGCTCGGTGCTCGATTGCGCCGTCCGCGAGCTGGCCGCTCTACCCCCTCACCTGGTGGCCGACCTTCTGTACAAGCACGGCCACCTCGACCCCAAGACCTACCCCTACGTGGCCAACCGCGCCCGCAACCTGACCGACAAGACCCCCAGCACGACCCGACGCTCCCCACCAGAGCGTAGAAAGCGACGTACCCCATGTGTGGACTGTTCGGACTGGTCCGCAACTCCGCCGCCACGCACCCTCAACGGGCCTCGACAGCACTGACCCTCCTCGGACGGCTGGCCCAGGAGCGCGGCCTGGACGCCAGTGGCCTGGCGTTCCTCCGTACTCAGACCAGCGCACCCGACGCCTTCGACGGTGAACAGTGCCTGGCTGCCAAGAGCGACATCACGCTCGACGGCTGCCGCATCGTCAAGCGTGTGGGCAGCTTCCGCCGCCTGTGGCGGCCCACGCTCTCCCACGACCTGGACCGCGCCGCCATCGTGATCGGCCACACCCGCTGGGCCACCCAGGGCTCGGCTACCCGCCTGTCCAACGCCGCTCCGCTCCTGGCCGGAAGCATCGTCGGCACGCATAACGGCGACATCGACGCCTTCGACCTCCGGATGCGCTACGGTCTGCCCCGCTCGGCGGACCAGACCGACTCCCAGGCCATCTTCGAGGCCCTGGCCGAGGCCGACCCGCTGGAGGTGCTGCGGGACCTGCGCGGCCGTGCTGCACTGGCCTGGGCTGACCTGGATCACCCCCGGCACCTGTATCTCGCCCGCGCCGCGCTGTCCCCGCTCGCCGTGGCCACCGACGACGAGGGCAACCTGTTCTGGGCCTCCAACCCGGGCTGGCTGCGCACTGTCGCCAAACAGACCTTCGTCCGCATGAACGCGCCCGTCATGCTGCCCGAGGGCACCTGGCTGGTAATCCGGCGCGCCAAGACCGCCGTCACCATCAGCTCGTGCACGTCCTTTATCCCCACCGCTCGCGCCAGGGACGTGACCGCCCGCGTGGCTACCTGGGTCTGGCGCGGCTTCACCACCCGTGACCGACTCACCGACCAGGCCCAGATCCGCCACACCATCGCCGACGACGACCCGCCGCGCTGGCTGTTCTCCCACGCCAGCTAACCGCAGGGCCGCCCCGGGCGTGGGTCCGGGCAAGCCCCTACGGCGTCCTGCCCTAACCAGGGCCGGACGCCTTCTTTGTGCCCAGCCCGGCAGGGACGCCGAGCAGGGCGTCACCGCGGCGAGCGCCGTGCACGCGCGGTAGGTGTCAAGTCAAGTGCGACAGGGACTCTGCCGAGATGATCGCTAGGCAGCCTCCTGCGCGGGCGTGGATGCGCTGTTCTGGTCTTCTTCGGGCTGGTTGATGTAGGCGACCGTTGGGATCTTGGGCAGTCGCGGCGTGCGGGTGAACCGGTGTGGATTGGCCATGCGGAAGCGTTCGACCATCTGCTCACGCCGGTCCTGGATGGCCGGGGCGGTGCCGATGTGCACGGTGAATGGTGTGTGCAGGCCCAGGCCGGCGTGGTAATGCTCGTGGTTGTAGTAGCCGAAGAAGTGGTGGCAGAACGTCTCGGCCTCGGCCAGGGAGCCGAACCGTTCGGGGAACACCGGGCAGTACTTGAGGGTCTTGAACGCCGCCTCGCTGTAAGGGTTGTCGTTGCTGACCTTCGGCCGGGAGTGGGACTTGATGATGTCCAAGGTGGCCAGCAGGTCGGTGACCGGCTTGGAGGTCATCGAGGTGCCGTTGTCGGAGTGGATCGTCTGGGGGGCGATCCCGCCGTTGGCAATCAGGGAGTTCTCCATGAACTGCCGGGCCAGTTCACCCGATTCGCGCAGGTGGATCTCCCAGTGCACGACGTAGCGGGAGAAGATGTCGATCATCACGTACAGGTCGTAGAACTGGCGCGTCGCCGGGCCGGGCAGCTTGGTGATGTCCCACGACCAGATCTCGTTCGGGGCGCGGGCGGCCAGATAAGGCTTCTTACGGGCCTCGTGGCGGGCCTGGGCACGGCGCTCGCGGACCTGATCGCGCTCGCGCAGCAGCCGGTACATGGTCGACACCGACGCCAGGTAGATGCCCTCGTCCAGCAGCGCGGCCCACACCTGGCGGGGAGCCTTGTCGACGAAGCGCGGGCTGTTCAAGACCACGACCAACTCCTCACGCTCGGCCGCGGTCAGCTTGTTCGGCGGCGCCGGACGTGGCGCCGGCGCGCGCTCGGGCCGCGGACGCAGGCTGCGGTAGTAGGAGCCCCGGGGAATCCCGGTCAGCGCACAGCAGACTGCGATCGGCAGGCAGGCGGCCAGCAACAGGTCCAGCGTCTCGCGCCGGACCGTGGTCACGACGGCTCGTTCTCCGCGCTCTCGGAGATCATTTCCAAGAGCGCGAAACCTTTTCCCATGATGTCCAGGGCGGCCTCGGTCTGCGCCAGCTTCTTCTCCGCCCGCGCCTTGTCCCGCGTCAACGCCGCGTTCTCCTTACGCAGCCGCTCCAACTCCAGCTGCTCGGGCGTCTTGCGGGCCCGGGGTGCATTGACCGGGCCGGTGGCGGAGGCCAGCTCGCCGTTGTCACGCTGGCGCCGCCACAGCGAGATGCTGGACTCATACAGCCCTTCCCGGCGCAGGATCGCGCCCTTGGTGCCGTCCGGCGCCGCGTCGTACTCCTCGACGATCTGCAGCTTGTAGGCGGCGGTGAAGGTCCGCCGCTTGGGCCGGTCGGCACGCGGCCCGGTGCCGCGCTGGAGGTCATGGCTGGTCATGGTCACTGCGGTGGATACCCGTTCTCGCCCTACTCATGTCAGTTAAGGAACTTTAGTCCCATCTGTCTCACTTGAGCTTGACACAGAGGGGCGGCGCAGCGTGCTCGGCGCTGGCACCCACCGGTGCGCCGGCGCTGAGCTCACCGGTGACCGCAGCCGGCATCGACCAGCTGCCGCACCCGCACGCCATCCCACGCCGACCACGGACGGCACGCCCCGCCCTCCCGGCGGGCCGTCGACCAGGCTGGTGTGCTCGACCGGCAAGCAGCGATGGGCAGCATCAACGCTTCGATCCAATGCCCTTTCCGCGGCGGCCGCGATGCCCTAAGGGAGGCGTGCAGGTAGGCGCGCACCAGGTCGCGGTGCCCGAGGAACTGCGTGGCCATGTGGTGTTGGAAACCGGGCTGCCCTGCTCGGATGCCCGCAGGCAGGGCAGCGCCGCTAAAGCCGTCGCGGACCGCTTCGGCCAGGGCGTCCTCCAGCCGTACCCCGGCCAGCGGGACGAGGTCGGCGATGGCGGACAGGTCGGTGAAGGTGGCTTGGCGTACCCGCACGCGCCGGCCGCCGGCCCATCCCTCGGTGAGTTGCGCTCGCGCAGCTCTGCCGCGGCGGTGGCCTGCCAGCGCAGGCGGTTGCCTTTTACTCATGGGCCGCGCGATTCTCTCCGGCCTGAGGATGGGGCGCGCGCGTTGGCGGGATCCAGGGCTGGCCGATGCCGCGATATTCCTCCACCGGGATCGGGGTGACGCCGTCGCGCATGCGGCTGGTGTACAGGCGTCCGTCCAGGTGGTCGATCTCGTGGGCGACGAGCCGGGCCACGCCGTACGGGAACGTGGTGATCTTCCGCTGCCCGTCCAGGGTAGTGTGCTCGACCTCCAGGGTGAGCGAGCGAGGGACCAGGCCGCGCACGTCGAAGAAGGACAGGCAGCCCTCATACTGCTCGTCGGTTTCAGCGCAGGCGTCGGTGACGCGGGGGTTGAGCAGCACGACGGCGTCGGCGTCGGGGTCGGGCGGGACGACGATGGCGGCGGCCCGTCCGATGCCGATCTGCGGCGCGGCCAGCCCCATGCCCTTGCCGAAGACATGCTGTTCGCGCACCCGCTGCAGCGCGGCGAACAGAGCGTCGATCACCTCACGGGCTTGGTCGGCCTCGACAGGTAGATCGAACTTCGCCGCGATGGCGGCCAGGATGGGGTGCCCGGCCTGGACGATGCCGGCGGCCTTCATCCGGTCGCTGCCGGTCCGCAAGGTCGCCGCACTGTCGTCGGCACTGTCGTCGGCTCGGGCGCGAAAGCGCCATTCCAGCCGGTAGCGGGCACCCATCGGCGGGTCGGCGGTGCCCCAGGTGAACAGCACCTCCTCCTCGCGCTGGGTGCGAGTGATGGGGTCGTGCAGCGGTACAGCCTCGGCAGTGGTGGAGGTCTCGGTGCCCCACACCATCGGCTCCAGCTCGGCAGGGAAGCGCAGCGCCACGCCGAGGTGCCGAGTGGGCAGCCGCACCGCTCGCTGGAACCACTGGCCCCATTTGGTGTCGGGGACGGTGTAGGCGTAGGTGATCGTGGCGCGCTCACCGGGATACAGCGGGAACTTGCCGCGCTCGTTGGCGAAGCACAGCCACAGCTCCTTGAAGCTGTCGCGATCGTGCTTGGACTGGAAGTCCATCGGCTCGCCGTCGCAGTAGGCGTGGAGGTTCAGTTCGTCCCACGTGAGCGGGTGGCGACGGTAGTGGGCGTTGGAGCGGGCGGGCTCGCCCGGGTAGCGGTCAACGCTGATGCGCACCAGGTAGCGGGTGGCAGGGTCAGCGCCGAGGTTGCGCAGCCGGCGGCGCATGGTCGCGGTGTAGAGGCCATCGGCGTAGCGCAGCTCGGCGTGGTCGTCTTCGACCAGTAAGCCATCCACCGCCGAGGCCGACGACGCCGACGCGGCGAACACACCCTTGTTCGCCTGGCCGGCCTGCCATGCCCGCCAGATCTCGCCGCCGGCCGACAGCACGGCATCGGCGCGGCGGGCGAAGTCCTCGCTGGCCTGGTGCCGCCCGGATTCGATGTGGCTGATGTAGGACGGGTCGAAACGCATCGCTTCGGCCAGCGCCTTCTTCGACATGCCGCGGCGCTTGCGCCAGAACGTCAAGACCTCGCCGAAGGCCTGCGGGTTGTGCTCGGTAGTGGTGTGCTCGATCTGGCCGTGCTCGGGGGTGTCCGCCACACCCACCATCTTCTCCTGAGCCGAGCGTGAACGCCTGCGTGAAAGGTGAATGAGTCCGCCTCACCGTGACCTCATCGGCCGGGGCCGGGGTCTGCTGCAGGCGACCGTCGTTCCCCAACCCCGTGGAGGTCCTCGTGACCCCGCTCAACAACGCCTTGCCGACCGGCACCCACGAGCTCGCACTGCCCGGCCGCGGCCGGATCGGCGTGCTGACCGGCGGCCGGTCCCGCGAACGCGCCCGCTCCCTGCTGTCCGGCAACACCGTCCACGCCAGCCTGCTGCGCCAAGGCCTGTCCGCGGTGCTCATCGACACCGCCGAGCCCGGCTTGATCGAGGCGCTCGCCGAGATCGACGTCGCCTTCCTGGCGATCGCCGGGCAGTACGCCGAGGACGGCAAGCTCCAGGGCCTGCTGGAGCATCTCGGCCTGCCCTACACCGGCTCCGGCGTGCTGGCCAGCGCGCTGGCGATGCACAAGACGGCCGCCAAGACCATGGTTGCCGCGCACGGCGTCGACGTCCTGCCCGGACGCCTCATCGACGGCGAGACCTCCGCCGAGGTGGTCGCCAAGGACCTGACCGACGCCATCGAGCTGCCGATCATCATCAAGCCAGTGTCGGAGGGCGGCTCCATCGACATGCGCCTGAGCCGCAGCGAGAACGACGTCGCCGCCGCGGTGGCCGAACTGCGCGCCGACGGGCAGGCGCTGTTCGCCGAGCGGTTCTGGCCCGGCCACTCCATCACCGCCGCCGTGCTCGACGACGGCGAGCAGCTACGAGTGCTGCCGCTACTGGAGACCCGGCCGAAGGGCGGCGACTTCTACGACTACACCACCAAGAACGACCCGGCCGCCTTCACCAACCACTGCCCCGCCATCCTGCCACCGGCCACCGAAGCGCTGGTGCGCGAGCACGCCCAGGCCGCGCACCGCGCGCTGGGCTGCTCGGGCTACTCGCGTAGCGACTTCGTCGTTGACGCCAGCCTGCCTGGCGACGGCCCGCAGGTGTGGTGGCTGGAGACCAACACCCTGCCTGGCCTGTCGGCCACCGGCAACCTGGCCACCATGGCGGCGGCCGGCGGCATCGGCTACGACGCGCTGATCACCTTCATCCTGTCCACCGCGCTCACGCCACACGGCTACCGGCCGTGAGCCCGCACCAGGAGAACGTCATGATCGGCATCGACGACGTGCGTACCGCCGCCGCACGCCTGTCCGGGTACATCACTGCCACGCCACTGCTGGCCTCGCACGCGCTGGACGCCCTGTGCGGCGCCCCGGTGCTGTGCAAGGCCGAAAACCTCCAGCGGACCGGCTCGTTCAAAGTGCGCGGCGCGCTCAACCACGTGCTCAGCCTCACCAGGGACGAACGCGCCGGAGGAATCATCGCAGCCTCCTCCGGCAACCACGCCCAGGCGATCGCCTGGGCCGCGCGTCTGGTCGGCACGTACGCGGTCGTGGTGGTTCCCGCCGACGCACCACAGGCCAAGGTGCAGGCCGCCCGGGAGCTCGGGGCCGAGGTGTACCACTACGCCCGCGGCGGAGAGGATCGCGACACCATCGTGGCCGAGATCGCGCGCGAGCGCGGGTTGGCGATCGTGCCGTCCGCGAACTCCGAGGAGGTGATCGCGGGCGGCGGCACCGTCGCCGCCGAGATCCTCGCCGAGACTGATCAGGTGAGCACGCTGGTGGTGCCGGTCGGCGGGGGCGGCCTGGCGGCAGGCTGTGCGGTGGCGGCCAAGGCCCTCAGCCCGAACGTGGCCGTGATTGGCGTGGAGCCGGAGCAGGGGGCAGACACCGCGCTGTCGCTGCGTGAGGGCCGCCGCGTGAGCATCCCGACTCCGGCCACGATCGCGGACGGGCTCACTCACCGCACGCCGGCGCCGCTGCCGTTCGCCATCAACCGGGCCCTTCTCGACCAGGTGGTCACCGTCAGCGACACCGAGATCGTCGAGGCAATGGCGGCCTGTTTCACCTACCTGAAGGCCGTCGTCGAGCCCAGCGGCGCGTGTGCGCTCGCCGCAGCGATATGCGGGCGAATCGAGATCACATCCGGCACAATGGGCGTGGTCCTGTCCGGGGGCAACATCTCCTGGGCCACGTTCCGGTCGCTGATCGACCGCACAGCCTCTGCTGGGGGAGATGGTGGGGTGCCTGGCCTGCACGCCCGGCGGGGGCAGCAGCCAGCAGGCACTGCATGACGGTGTCGCCCTGTTCACCCAGTACATGAGCGCAGAGCGGATCGGCGCCATCGTCTACAATGGCGCCGATCCCGCTGATGATCCACGATGGCACGCCTCGGGGGCGCGCACCCGAGCCGAGTACGGTCGCTGGTGCCGGCACGCCTGCGGCATGGCCTGCCTGCAGATGGTCCTCGACCACCGCGACGGGTACACCCCGCCCCTGCTGGAACTCCTACACGGCTGCCGCGCCTACGGCGGCTATATCGAAGACGACAGTGGTGAGATCAGGGGACTGGTCTACGCCCCGTTCGCCGACTACGTACGCGCCGAACACGGCATGCACGCCGACGTGCACCCACACCTGGCTGCCGCCGAGATCCCCGACCTGCTCGCCGACGGACACCTAGTGATGGCCTCAGTCCACCGGGAGATCCGCCGCCCCGACCTGCCCGCCCCCGGCCGCGGCGGCCACCTGGTCCTCATCACCGGCCACGAGCAAGGCTTGATCCGCCTGCACAATCCCTCCGGCCACACCCCCAACGCCCGCCGGGCCAGTCTGCCCATCGATGTGTTCGAGACGTTCTTCGGCGGACGCGGCATCGCCCTGCGGACGCGCTAGAAACACGCTCCGGAGGGGATCACGATGGTCATCAAGGTGCTGATCTCGGTGGACATGGAGGGCATCGCCGGCATCGTGCATCCCGCAGAGACCACACCGGAGCGTTACGACTACGAGCGCGGCCGGAGGTTGATGACGGCGGCGGCCAACGCCGTCGTGGAGGGGGTGATCGATACTGAGCCCGCGGCCGAGGTGCTGGTGGCCGACTCCCACGGTCCCTACCGCAATATCCTGCCCGAAGACCTTGACCGGCGGGCCCGGCTGATCCGCGGCAAACCCCGCGAACTCGGCATGCTAGCGGGCCTGCAGGCCGGCGCCCAGGTCGTCATGTTCGTGGGCTACCACGCACGCGCCGGCGCGAGCGGCGTGCTCGCCCACACCATCGCCGACGCGATCCTCGACGTGCGCATCAACGGCCGGTCCCACGGTGAGATCGGGATCAACACCCTGCTGGCGGGCTCCTGCGGCGCGTCCGTCGTGCTGGCCAGCGGCGATGACGCGGCGTGCGAGGAGTTCAGCGCACTGGTGCCAGGCGGCATCATCGTGCCGGTCAAACGAGGTCTCGGCCAGCACGCGGCCGACAGCCTGCACCCGCAGGAGGCCAACGACCGCCTGCGGCAGAGTGCCGGCCAGGCGATCCGGCGGCATGGCGAGCATCGGCCCGTTGCGGTTCCGCGCCAGCTCGGCATCGAGGTCGACCTGCACCAGCCGCGCTCGGCCGATCTGGCCGCCCTCATTCCCGGTATCGCGAGAACCGGACGCACGGTGACGTTCACTGCCGAGGACATGACGGCTGCCTACGGCATGCTCCAATTGCTCGCCCTGCTCACCCACATCGGCCCCTGACCGGGCGGCACGCCTGGTGGCCAGGATCGCGCCCATGACCTAGAACAACACGCACCACTGGCAGACGGCCACCGTCGTCCCCGCGACCGATGAGCTGCGACAAGGTACACGCGAGAGGCGTTAACGCTGATCAGCAGACCACTGTCGACAGAGTGGGAGCGCGCCAGGAGCGGATGGCGGACCGTGGTACACCGTGAGGTGCAGCGCTATGCCTGTCCACTGGTACGGCTACTGATTGCGATGAAACGCCCACAGCTCTGCCTGCGACGAGTTTGCCCCGCACGGGCTGGATCCACTGACACGGTGCCAGCCTCCTGCCGCTCGGCTGCATACGGCCGGCCGCGCGGACACCCGACTTCGAACCCCTTACGCCGGCCCCTGCCTGTCGAGGAAATGCTTCCGCCATCTGGCCGAAGAAACGCCTAGGGGGAAACCAGATCCGACAGGTCGGCGTCGAAATAAGTGAGTGGAACCGCTCGGCGTGCCAAAGCTACAGTAGAGGGAATCCTGCACCGCGGGGCAGGTACCCATGGAACAGGCCCCGGCAAATTGGAAAACCCTGTTGACATGCCGACAGATTGATGTACTCTAATACTATATAGATGGATCTGGAGACCCCTCCAGAAGAAAGGAAGCACCGTGATCAGCAAAGCCGCCCAGATGCAGCCGTGCCGTCAGCCCTGGCACAGCGCGCTGTTCGGCGACGCCATCGCACCCCGGCAGGCTTCCGGATAACCCCCAAGGGGAAACCCGACGAAGCCGCCAGGGCAAACCCCCGGCGGCTTCCTTCTTTTTACAGCTACATATGGGCGAGCCAGCGGATAGGCGCTCGGTCTCCAAAACCGAACAAATGCGGGTTCGACTCCTGCCGCCCATGCGACACCCACACTTTCGAGTGGACGGGTCCGCTCACATTGACAACTCCACAGTGGAAGACAACGAAAAGGTGTGTGCTGGTTGAGCACGCCCGCCGCCGGGCGGCCCGCTCAGTACCCGCACATCAACCTTTCGCCCCCGGCACCACCCGGGGGCACGCCCCTGGCGCAGCCACCCACGGCGCCCCAGGGGCACACGGGCCTGTAGCTCCAACGGCAGAGCAACTCCCTTGCAAGGAGAAGGTTGCGCGGTTCGAATCCGGCCGGGTCCACAAAAACGCAGCATGGTGCCCTTCCGAGACGGCTTCGTCCGACCAGCACCGGAGGGTGATGCGGGTTCCAGCCCCGCTGGCGTTTTCCCGCAGGGGACCAGGGTTATGTCCCCGCCTAGGGCCTGTAGCTCATCGGGCAGAGCATCGCGCTGGCAGCGCGAAGGCGGCGGGTTCGAGTCCCGCTGGGTCCACCGGGGACGCTTCGGCGCGGCCGGATGTGCGGGTGGCGGCCCGTCATCCGGCATAGGCAGCAGCAGACCAAGCGGCGCCCGCCAGCGTGCGCGCTCTGTGTGAAGGTCCCCCAACAGCACAGCATGGCGTTCTGGGGATTCCGACTCCTGTGCTAGGTCACTCCTAACGGAGGGGGTGGGTGTGTCAACGGCATCCCAGACGCCTCAGTGGATGTAGGGAAGCGGCAATCCCGCCTGCTTTGGGAGCAGGACAACGCGGGTTCGAGTCCCGCCATCCGCACACGGGGACGCTCTCGCGGACGTCCCGACACAGAATCGCCAGGGATGAACCCTCGGGGCCTAGTCTTGGCGGTGTAGCTCAGCAGGTTAGAGCGCCTCGCTCATAACGAGAAAGTCGCAGGTTCGAGCCCTGCCATCGCTACTTCGAGGTATCCCAACAGGCCCCGGATTCGTTCGGAGTCCTCGGCGAGGAGACCGAGAGCGGTGTTGCAGCCAACGCACAGGAGGCCGCGCACCTTGCCCGTGGTGTGGCAGTGATCGACATGGAGGTTCTGATCGGTGACGCGACGACATGCCGCGCACGCACCACCCTGCGCTTCAAGCAGGCGATCGTAATCCTCCAGGGTGAGGCCGTATCGGCGGAGCACACGCTTCCGCTCGTGTCGCCGGAGCCGGTCAGGGTTCTTCAGGCGTGATTCTTTCGCCTGGTCCCGATAGCAGAGCTTGCAATACCAAGCCAGCCCGTCCGGGGTGGTGCGGTTCCTGTAGAACTCCTCAAACGGCTTCTCGGTGGCGCAGCGAGGACAATGCTTCACGAACGTAACGATAGTGACTCGTACTGACACTTCTCGGCGCGAATTGCCCGGGTAGCACAACGGCGAGTGCTCCAGCCCGTACCTCGTCCCGGTGCGAGAAGTGGCAGGGCAGATGTCTATAAATCTCAACTCGATCGCCCATCGAGAAGTGAGCTGAAGATCAGAGCCTGAGTAGCAAAACGGTCATTGCCCCGGATTGTCGATCCGGCAGGTGCGGGTTCGAGTCCCGTCTCAGGCGCGCGGTCGTCGGCTTCGGCGCGGCGACCCGTCACGGGTTGGCGGTGACTCCTGACGATCGGACACCCCGGATCGGAGGAACCGCATCACGCCCGCATGGCCCAGAGGACAGGGCACCTGATTCCGGATCAGGCGGTCGCAGGTTCGAGTCCTGCTGTGGGCGCGCAATCTGGCCGATTAGGCTGCGCCGATCCGGCGCTAGGGGGTCCGGTCGCGGGGTGAGACGCCCGCGTGGTCGGCCAGGGCAAGCCCGTGTAGCTCAATGGATGAGCACCACGCTACGAACGTGGGGGATGCAGGTTCGAGTCCTGTCGCGGGTACTGCGGAGCGATCCCAACCCACAGGAGTCTCACATGGATGTCAACAAGCTGCTTGCCGACCTGGTCCGGGACGTCGAGCGGGAGGATGCGCGGTTCGCCGCCTATAGCCCGCCGGACCGCGGGGCCGCCGCCCGCGCAGCGTACAAGACGGCGCTGGGCCGTGTCCTCGCCGCCGTCGAGGGAGTGTACGGCCAGGAGCATCACGAGGCGCTCAACCGTGGCCTCGGCTACCTGCGTCGCCGATAGCCCTCCATGAACGACGGGGTGTAGCGCAGCTTGGTAGCGCACTGCGTTCGGGACGCAGGGGCCGCCGGTTCAAATCCGGCCATCCCGACTGGCTCTTTGGTCCATACGGTAGGACACCTGCCTGAAAAGCAGGGGGATGGGGTTCAAGTCCCTGGGGAGCCACGAGCCCAGCCGGTGCAGGGGCCTCCCCAGCCGAATCGGCAGTCATACCCGGCGGGCAACGGGCAGGAGACACCGAAGACCAAGTAGGTGCACCTGCCAATCCTCCGCGACAATACCGGACATCCTCATGCCGTACTCGCCTAGTGGAATGGCACCTGGCTTCCAACCAGGAACGAGCGGGGTTCGATTCCCCGGTACGGCTCGACGCCCCCTCCGGGCGATGTGGCATCGCCACTCATCGACGAGATTGGCATCCATGGTGGGGCGCGCAGCCGCTGGGCAGGCTGATCGACAACCCGGCCGGGGCGAATTCGGAACGTGGCTCAATGGGAGAGCGCCGGTCTGGGGGACCGGAGGGCGCAGGTTCGATTCCTGCCGTTCCGACCAAGCGTCGCTAGCACAACTGGTAGTGCACCTGGCTCTTAACCAGGGGGTTCAGGGTTCGAGTCCCTGGCGGCGTACGGGGGAATGGCGAAACAGGCAGCCGCGCCGGATTCAAGTCCCGGTGGGCCCTCGGCCCGTGCGGGTTCGACTCCCGCTTCCCCTACTCCATGCCAGATGGTCTAACTGGGAGGACGTCCGCCTCTGGAGCGGGATGGTGCAGGTTCGAATCCTGCTCTGGCAGCTCCAGGGCCCGTAACTCAATCGGCCGTGGCCGCCGGATCGTCGGTGTACAACGATCTTCCGGGCAGCGCGCGGCAAGGGATAGAGCCGGAGATGCGGGTTCGAGTCCCGCCGGGTCCACTTCGCCGCCGCGCGCTGGCGCCGACGCCCCCCTTGTAAGGGGGCAGGTCCGGTTCGATTCCGGGGGGCGGCTGAGCGTCCGTAGCCCAATGGCAGAGGCATCGGCCTAAGGAGCCGAACGGTGCGGGTTCGAATCCCGCCGGACGTACGTGCAATGGGGCCGGCGGGGGCACCCGCCAAACCCGGGCCGCGGCCGGGGGCCGCTGGCCGAGCGGCAGCCCAGGCCAGCCTGCCAGAGGTGAACCCGCTGTACCCCTCCACGGGGACGCGGCAGTTCGGTGATGGACCCCTGGCAGCACGGCAACCCGCCTCCGAAGCTCAGCAGGTCAGAGCGCCCGCCTCGTAAGCGGAAGGCCCCGGGTTCGATTCCCGGCGGAGGCTCTCGGTCCGGGGACGCCGTCGGCCCGGCAACGGGACTTTGGATCCCGCCTATCCAGGTTCGAGTCCTGGCCCCGGAGCTCGCCGAAGAAGTGGAGGTTCCGCCGTGTTCACGGCGGCATCGTGATTACCCGCGCGCACGCCTGGCGTGCGCCGACCCCTGTTCACGCCCTTGAGGTCTCCGAGGTGGAGACGCCGCCCTGGTACGGCGGAGGCGCCGGGTTCGACTCCCGGCAGGGGCTCTCCCGCGGGCCGTACGCCCTGACCGTACGGTCCGGCGAATGGTCGCCGCGGCCCCGTCCTTCACGCCCGACGATCCGGCCTGCGGGTTCTTTGTGGGTGAAGTGTTGATGGAGGCACTACGGCTTGCCATGCCGTGAGGGCGGGTTCGAGCCCCGTCACCCACTCCAAGCCGACCTGGCCCAACGGCAGGAGGCACCTCGCTCAGGACGAGGGCAGTCCGGGTTCGAATCCCGGGGTCGGCACGTACCGCCAGGAGAGTTGACCGAGTCGGTAAGGTGCCGCCCTGCTAAGGCGTGGCCGGGGTTACACCCGCGCGCGTTCGATCCGCGCACTCTCCGCTCCCTCGGGTGGCCAAGCAGGTGAAGGCACCGCTCTGATAAGGCGGAGAGCGCTGGTTCGATCCCAGCCCCGAGGACTTAAGGAAGGCGTCCGGCTGGACGAGGAGCGCCGTTGGAAGCGGCGTAGCACGGCTCGCCCGTGCTGGGGGTTCGAGTCCCTCGCCTTCCGCCCTGGAGGAACACGCCGACGGATGGCGACGGCACCCGCCTCGAAAGCGGGCGAGCGGCGTGAGCCGCCTTGTGGGTTCGATCCCCTCTTCCTCCGCGCCCCTGTAGCTCAAGGCAGAGCAGGCGACTTTTAATCGTCGAGGTGCGGGTTCGAGTCCCGCTGGGGGTACGACCGGTGCGCGATTGTCGGTTGGCAGACGTGCGCCCCGGCACCATGGCCCGTTCGTCTAATGGGAGGATGCCTGGTTCTCAGCCAGGTGGCACCGGTTCGATCCCGGTACGGGCTACGTAGCGACAACATTGGCCCCTTGGACCATGGGTTAGGTTCCAGGACTTTCAATTCTGGGGAACGGGTTCGAGTCCCGTAGGGGCTGCCATTGCGGAGTGGACTGGAGGTGGTTCCAGCCGGGCCTCATAAGCCCTGTGACGCGGGTTCGACTCCCGCCTCCGCGACAACGCCGGTTTGGGTTCTTTCGATTCTTTAGTGGCACGTCGTCCAACGGCAGGACGCCTTCCTGTTAAGAAGGTCATGGGAGTTCGAATCTCCCCGTGCCAGCCACCCTTATCCGCTTCGTCTTTCGGCCTGTAGCTCAGATGGTCAGAGCGCCGGTCTTACAAACCGGGCGGCGCAGGTTCGAGTCCTGTCAGGCCGACGTTCGTGGTGATCGTGGTGTAAAGGGAGCACACCAGACTGTGACTCTGGACGGCGCCAGTTCGAATCTGGCCGATCACCCTCTTGCGCGAGCTGGGCACGCGGCGAGCCCTTCCGGCTGTAAACCGGGCGCCTTGAGCTGTGGCGGTTCGACTCCGTCCTCGCGCACGATAAGCCCCGTTGCGGCCACCTGGTCGAGTGGCACGGGGCGCGGTTCGCTGGTGCGGAGGGCGGCCTGCAAAGCCGCCTGAGCGGGTTCGACTCCCGCCCGCGTCTCCCGGTTCGTAGCTCAATTGGACAGAGCGGCGGCCTCCTAAGCCGTCTGATGCAGGTTCGAGTCCTGCCGAGCCGACCAGAGCCCTTCGTCTCGAGCACGTATTGCTGCTCAGGGGCCGATGCTCTCATCCGGTTGGAGTCTGGGTGACGGCACGATGATGAGAGTCTTCCACTGTGGAGGAGCGCTGCGCGAGGCACGCCGGCGCCGTGTCCGTGGGCGTTTCCGAGCCCAGCCGGCGCTCAACCACGGCCGCCGAGTTCCTCACCGGTGAGGCTTGCGCGGTCGCCGCAGTGCTCCCTTTCGCCCGAGCCAGTCAAGCTTTAGTACACGTACGGTGAGCACCGCCGCTATGGCACCCAGAACTCTTCAGTCTTCGCCCCACGGAAACCCTGGGCTGAGAGCACACCACTGCTCAAAGCGTTGGCGAGTACCTCACCGTCGAGCCCGCTCCCGCCGCGCCGCGCGGGGTCGGCTTGCGGCCAGCCCGCCGGCTCTGCGACAAGGTGAGCCTGGACCATCCCGGCGGACACGCCCGGCAGCTGCATAGGCGCCTGCGGCCGACCTCCGGCCGGCCCGAAGAACCCACCGGCCTGGCCGACTCCGCAGGACGCGTCGGCCCGCGATCTTCGAAGAGACTTTGGCCACGGGCCAGACCCGCCCCGCACCTGTCGCGAGCTCGCGCAGGCCACCAGCTGCCCCGTCCGGGTGCCGGCGTAGGAAGGCGCTCAGCTCAAGGACGCCCCAGCCGAGCAGCCCCAGGCACAGCACGGCTTCCAGGGCGCAGAGCGCCGCCATGGCGAAGGCGATGACCGTGATCACAGCGACGGCTCCATGCGCCGCCTACCAGGCGTTATCGATGGGTTCACTGACGTGATTCTAGATTCGACCCCGCGCTGATCCGGGGTAGTCACCCGCCCGGGCAGGGCGCATCTTTGCCTGGCCCGCGAGGATCCTTTGCCTGGTGCGGGTTTACTCGATGACCGGGTTGCGGGAGCCGGAGCCGAGGGGGGGAGACCGACCCTGGCTCCCGCCGGTCAGGCCGCCGTCGCGGCGGCGCCGGTCTGGACGGGAAGCGGACGGAAGATGTGGTCCAGGCCGGTGCGGTGCAAGATCTGGGCGCATCTGCCCTGCACTCCCGCCAGCACCAACTCGGCTCCGATTTGTCGCGCTCGCCGATGAGCGCCGACCAGCGCGGCCACGCTGTCGAAGTCGCAGAAGGCCAGCCGCGAGATGTCCACGACGACCAGGTCGGGCCGCTCGGCCAAAATGCGTCCCATCTGGTCGAAGAAGTCGGCAACGGTGGCTTCCTGCAATTCGCCCTGCAGGCCGACCACCGGGCACACGTCCGAGTGCCACATTCCGAGCGCGTCCTGACGCTGCCCGCGCTCCTGCATCGAAATCACCTCACGCGCCCTCACTGCCCAGATTCGCGACGATCATGTGATGGCCGGGGGCCCTCACCGCTGGGTGGTCTCGGGCACGGGAGCGCGGGCGTCCGTTGTCAGCTCAGTAGCCGAACGCCCGCGCTTGTCACGGGTTCGGCTCCCCCCTGAATCCGAACCCGCCCCACCGCTTTTCATATCCGTATTCGTCCGGTTGCTAACAGCAAATCGCCGCTGGTGAGGGCACCGACACGAGGGCTCTAGCGGCGGGGGACATGGGTGTCACCCAAGTGCGTGAGCGGAGGTTCCAGGCGCCCATGCCCCCCATGCGAGGCTGACGCTCCTCCAGCAGTCAGCCGCACGTCACCTACATACCAGTAGCTGATCAGGCGCACAACAAAGTGATTGTGGATCCCGCGCTCCGCCGATATCGATCACCGGCTTGAACGAAACCAGAGGTAGGCGTCCCTTCCGCCGGTGACCTGCTTGGCCTCCTCGGGCCCCCTCCCACGCGCCCAGCGCGTCGCGGGCCTCGTAGACGGCCTCCACCTCGGCGGTAGCTTTCGGGAACCGGGGGCGCGTTTTCACAAGTTTCCTTGTCACCGGGGGGCGTAGCCAGCGCGGCATAGACAAGGGCTACGAGCGGGGGCAGTACCGCATCGCCGTGGGTTTTGGTGCTGCCATGATCGCCCGACACCGGAACTTCTCGATCGCCCGTTTGGCGTTTATGAGCCTGACCGGAAATCGGTCTTCTCCATCAATGTCAAAGTCCCGACCAGGTCGGTTTCTATCGGAAGTTGCAGTATTTGCGCGAGGGGGCGCACGGCGATATGTACGATCAGGCGGAATGTTCCTCTTTCTGTCAGCAAAGCGAAATAGGGTTCATGACAAGAGGTGTCCATGGACGATCCGGCACTTCGCCGCGCTCTCGTCGCCCTGGTGGAGGACGAGCTGGCTAACCCCGAGGTCACTGAAGCCGTCCAGGACCTGGGTGTCGATCCCGACCGCCTCCACGAGACGGCGACGAACTTGATCGACAATTTGCTCGTCGAAACCCCGCAGGAATACCAGCAGTACGAACATGCCCTCGCCCAGCACGAAGTGACCATTGAGGAATACATCAGCGCCGCTGGCGACGACCCACTCAGTCGGATGCTGGCAACTGTGCGGACATTATGTGGCGGCGTCGGTGGTTTCGTGCTGGCGGTCCGTCTACTTGTGAGCGTGTGGTGGGAGCCCTGGCCTGTTCTGGCAGACCTTGGGTTCTTCTGCGTGGGCGCGGCTCTGCTCGCCGCCGGGCTCAAGAAAGTGCGCACAACCCGGCTGGGCGCGCGCATCGCCCTCCAAGGCGACCCTGTCGCACGGCACCTCGACGCCGCTCGCACCCGCCTGATCGCCGCCATCTCCGACTCTGGGAAGGGCCTGACCCAGATCGTGCGGTACGCGATCAACGATGCCCGCGACGACCGCCTTGACCAGGACTACGCGGTCCAAGACAGCCGCGGCCTGCGCGATTTGCACGGCTCCGATTACTACGTGCCCACCTCTATATGGCACGACATCGAGGCACTGCTCAGCGGCATGAACGGCGGAAGCATCGGCATCGCCGGCGTGCGCGGGACCGGGAAGTCAGCGCTCATCCGCCAGTATTGCGTCTCGCCTCGACATCTGCCCTCCCACGTCACCTGCCTGGTCTCGGCGCCGGTCGATTACAGCGGCCGCGACTTCGTGCTCCACTTGTTCGCCGAGTTATGCCGCGCCACGGCTAAGCGATTCAGAAACCCGCGTCGTACCTGGAGACAACGGAGGCGCTGGAGTCGGCTCCACTCCGTGCTGACCATCGTTACATACCTTGGCCTGGCCGCCGGGTTGATCGTGATAGCTCGGGTAGATCTCCTCCCGGCTCCCCTCACCCTCCTTGGTCTCTTCGTGGGCGGGTTGTTCCTCCTGTTCGGCCTGTTTTTCGATGGACGTGCAAGCTACCGACGCCACCTGCGCTTCGCCACCGAGCGGCGCTTGCGCCGACGCGCCCGACGCAATCTCGCCCGCATCCGGTTCCTGCAGACCCACACCACAGGCTGGTCGGGCGCGATCAAACTCGGCGTCGGGCTGGAAGCCCAGGCGTCCGGCGGTCTTTCTCGCGCCGAGCAGCCCCTCAGTTATCCCGACATCGTCGCGGAGTTTCGCGCCTTCACTCGAGCCGTGGCCCGCTACCTCGCCCGGTCCGGCAGCCGCGTGTACATCGGCGTCGACGAACTGGACAAGATCGGCTCCGCCACCCAGGTGGAGAAGTTCCTCAACGAGGTCAAAGGCATCTTCGGAATTCCGGGCGTCTACTTCCTGGTGTCGGTCTCCGACGACGCCATGACCGCCTTCGAACGGCGCGGATTTCCCTTCCGGGACGTCTTCGACAGTTCCTTCGATGAGATCCTGCGCGTGCCACCCCTCACCTACGCCGAATCCCGTCGCCTGCTCTATCAACGGGTCATCGGCCTGAACGAACCGTACGTGGGCCTGTGCCATGTCCTGGCCGGCGGCCAGGCCCGCGACCTAATCCGCATCGCACGCCGCCTCGTCCGCCTCGGCACTCCACAAATCAAACTCTCCGAACTGTGCCTTGACCTGGTCGGAGAAGAGCTTCACCGCAAAGCCCTGGCCACCCTTCACCACCCGGCCACTCAAGACCAACCCGCTCTGCTGCGCCAACTCCATCACCTAACCAGCACCGTCGAGGTAGTGGTGCCACCGTTAACCGACATCCTGACCACCCTGTCCTCAGACGGCCTCGATGCCGATCAGCAAGCCCGCGAGATGCGCCTGGAGTTCGCCTGCTACGTCTATTTCTGCATGACGCTGCTGCAGGTGTTCAACGATGCCCTCGACAAAGACCAAATGGACCGGGCTACCCAACCGACCAACCACCCAGCCACCTTCGACCGCCTGGCAGAGGCTCGTGCGGCTTTCGCCGTGAACCCACACCTAGCCTGGCAACTCATCGACGACTTCCGCCAAGCCTGGACATTGCCCCTCAGCTCGTGGCCCGCTCAGGCTCAAACACCGCCCTAACGTCAGTCGGCTGGGGTCTCGTCGAGCTCGGCGCGTTCCTGCGCCCGCATCCGGATGGCGCGGCTGGTGGCCTGCGGGAGCTGGCGATGGGCTGCGGGGCAGGTCTGGCCCAGGCTGCTCGGGCTCGACGAAGCCTCCTCGCAGATCGCCGGCCAGCGTGTCCTGCGGAGCCGGCCAGGCCGGTGTACCGTTCGGGCTGGCCGGGCGTCGGCCGCAGGCGCCTATGCAGCCGCGGTCACGCGTGCGGCCCGTCGGACTGCGCCGGGATCGCCGCCAGCAGGGCCAGCACGCCGGCCCCCGCGCGGCGGGGCCGGGGAGCGGGCTCGCAGTGGATCTCCTGGCGGTTGCTCTGACTCTGGCCACGACTCTCACTTGCTCTGACCAGGGCTCTGGCCCTGCGACCGAGCCGAGCGTATTGCTGATGGTCACCACGGTGCCCGTCGCGTTGCGCTCGATGTCGATCCCTTCGGCCGCCGAGCTGCCGTGGACGAGGATTCTGCCGCTGTCGAGTTGCGCGGTGATCGTGGCCGCCGACGCCGGTCCGGCCAGCGACACGGCGCCCCATGCCGAATGGCTATCAGACCCGAGCGGAACCGCTCGCCGTGGGTAGCGTTTTTGTCATCGTCTTCCGACCAGATGGGCTCATCCATGTCGCAGTTCCGCTCTGCGCCCGAGCCGTACACGCTCGCGCAGTTTGCTCGCCGGGTCCGCATCGCCGAGTCGCGCGCACGCGCACTGTATGCCGCAGGAAAGCTGCCACCCCCAGACGGGCACGACGCCGACGGCCGCCCGCTGTGGGCGGCCACCACGATCGATGCCTGGTGCCGGCGCACCGGCCGAGCCCCGGCCGAGGAGGCGCTGTGGTTATGGCGGCCGGAGGCCGTCGCCGCCGAGCCCGCTCCGGTGCTCTTCCACGGCATCGCCCCCGTCACCCACTGGGGTCAGCGCTACGGCATGCACGCCGTGGTCTGGGACACTCCACACGGCCACGTCATCTCCCTGACGCCCCTGGCCGACGCCCCGGTGCCGAACCTCGACGCCCAGCCGCTGGCCGCGGCCGCCCTGATCGAGCCGGTGTTCTGGCCGGACGCGGTCATCGCGGTGCAGCTCGGCGCCGAGTACGGCGACAGCGACGACGTCCAGATGCAGCTGTTCGGCCTGCAGGCCGCCGAGTACGGCGCCGACGACGACTCGGATGCCCCGGCCCGGCCGCGCTGGCATCTGTTCGGCGGCGAGAGGACCGGCGCCCCGGGTGACGCCTCCGACGGTGGTGCCCGGGCCCGGTCGGCGGTGCAGCCCCAGACGCTCTTCCGAGGGCTGGTCACTGCTGAGGACCTGGCGCTGGTCATCGGCACGCCGGTGCCCGTGTGGCTGTCGGGCACCTGCACCGCCTCCGCAGTCCGGCGAGCCGAGGCCGCGCAGCCGGCCGCGCGCACCCTCACCGTGCCCGGGCCGGCCGACGGCTGGCAGGTCAAACGCGACCAGTTGGAGGCGGCGCTCAAACACGGCATGGCCGAGGAGTTCCCGGCCGCCTTCGCCGTCTTGGCCGCGGACCTGCGCGACGCTCTCGAGCAGGCTCGTCGCCGGCATGCCGAGCTACGGCTGCGTGGCACCGGCTGGTACCTGGCCGCCCAGCCCGCCCCGCCGGAACTGCCTTGGAGCGTCGAGCAGTCCCTGCTCACCGCCGCGGCCGAGCTGGAGGAGGACCAGGCGGCCGACGACCTGGCCCGGTTGCGCGCCATCGAGCCCGACCTGCTCGCGACCGCCGTGGAGGGGGAGGCCTACGAGGAGGCCATCTTTCTGTTGCGTAACCGGCTGCGGAGCACGCGCCCTGACGTGGCGTTCGACGACGTCGAGGCCTACGCCGGTGCTTGGGAGGGCCCGGTCGTGGAGCTGTGGCAGCAGAGCATGACCCCGGTCGATGACCCGGCCGCGGCGCTGCGGACCACCCGTCGCGGCCAGCGCCTGGCCCGCCACGCCGACGCAGAGCGCCTGGTCGGCATGTGGCGGGACGCGGCCGGTCGGTACGTGGCTGCCTTCCACCCCGACATCGCCGGCAACCCGCCCGCCTTCGTTGCCGAGTGGCCGTACGCGCCGCCGGCCGGCTGGAGCGAGCAGACCGTCATCGCCGCCGACCCGGGCACCGGCGCGGTGCTGGCCATCACCCCCCAGCCGGACGGCCAGTCCCGCGTCGAGCCGCTGCCGTTCGAGCCTGACACCGGCCCGGCCTTCCGGCACGGCTACAGCGGCGGCAGCCCCTACAGCCTGTACCAGGCGCTCATCCGCGCCGCCATCGGCACCGTCACCGCGCCCTTCACCCTCAACGACGTTCCCCACGACGAGCGCGCGCAGCTCAACAGCGCCGAACGCAGCCAGCTGTGGCACGCCATCGTCTTCACCAAAGGCGCCCTGCGGCTGCCCTGGCCACAGGTACAGCAGTGGGCCCGCGACGACGCCGCCAAAGCGGCCTCCCGCCGGTAGGAGGAAGGGGGTGGACGCGGGCCCGTCGACCAGCGGGCCCGCGCACGGGGTTATCTGGGGCGGGGTGGCACAGCCGATGAGTGGATCACATCGCCAGGTTTCGCTGCCTGGCGGATCCGCTCCAGCAAGGTCGTGCTGTCATCGCGGAACCTGATGTGTTCAGGGATGAGGTCGGTGCCCGCGAGCGCGGACTCGAGCGCGATCTGGACCTCCCAGGCTCCCACCTGCCGGCTGAAGGCGACGATGGAGCCGACGACCTCGGCCGTCGCGGGTCCGCCGTGGGTGATCGCGTCACGGGTCCGCGCCATACGGTCAGCTAGGCGTGTCCACCTGGTTTCCAGCTGGGCGCGCCATTTCTCGAACGCATCCCTATTGTCCAGGCGTTTGGCCAGAGTGCGCAGGCGGCGCGCCATTTGGTGATGTGGTGGATAGATGTCGATGAGTTCGGTGAGCGCGGCCTGCGTGGATCCGGGGACGAGGTCGATGTAGCCGAATTCGTGGACGTCCAGCGTCGCGTCTGCAACGGCCTGCCGGCGCTTGTACGCCTGGACGGTCAGCCCCGTGGGTTCGCAGCTGGCGGCGTGCCTGATGGTGGTGACGAGCTCCTCGTGGATGGCCTGCACGACCCAGGTCGTTTTCAGGTAGGCAGCCAGGTGGTCGTCCCATGGCGCGGTGCCGACCCGGGATGCGGCGGTCTCGACGACACGCACGTTGGCGATGACCTGGGCCAGCGGGGGCTGCTCCCCCGCGGCCTGCCACCACTGCAGCAGGTCGACCGCCTCGGCCAGGCGCACGTCGTCGATGGCCACGGTCCCGTCGATCTGGTTCCAGAAGGCCGCCATTGCCGAGTAGATGGCCGCTTGGCGGCCATGATCGAGCGGCTCAACGGAGTACTGGCTGGCGTCGAGGCGGCGCTCCTCCCCGCGCTGCCCGTCGGGAATGTGTTTGTGCCCGGGAAGGATGCTCCAGTAGCCGGCGGGCATTCCGGCGTGGAATTTGCCGACCGTGACAAGGGCCTCTACGCGCGTTCGGGCGACTGCTATCGGGTCAGCGTAGATGCGTGGCGGCAGGAACACCCGAGCCAGGACGGTGCCGACCTTGTGCGGCATGTCCGCCAGGAACTCACCGTCGGTCGCTGTCCAGTGCGTGCAGTGGCCGCTGTACTTGGCTGAGGCCGCCGTCGCTTCATCGGGCACGTACTCGCTCATGATGAACGTGATGTCGCCGAGCGAGGCGACGGGCTTCAAGAACATGCTGGCCTTTTCGTAGGCCAGCCACACCACATGCGAGTGCGTTGAAGGAGGAAGGGTAAGGAATCGCTCGCATAACGTGGCCCGCTCCGTGGCCCTCAGCCCGGCTCGCGGCACTTCGTCCTTGTCCTCATCGAAGTCATCGGGCGCGGGATCGCCCAGAACGGCCCGCACGCCGGCTACCGCCCATGCGTCATCCGCGAGCACGTCCCGCAAGGTACTGGTCAGCTGGCCGAGATTGTGGCCGGCCAACTGAGCGAGCGCGAGGAACAGGTCACGGCGGACCGCGATCGCTTCCGCAGACGCCTCAAGCTTGCCGCATTTGGACCACAGATCTTTCCATGCTGCCTGCAGAGCCCGCTGGTCTTTCAACGCGGACTGCAGGTCCCCCACAGCCATGACGGCGGTTGCGCGGCTTCCGGCCGGGTTGAGGTGCTGTAGCGCGGTGCTGACCTTGCCCAGGTCGGTGCGGAGTACAGCGATGACGTTTGGTCCCAGCCCTTCCTGCTCGGCAGTGCGATATTCACGGATTGCCGACGCGAAGGCATCCTCATGGTGGGCGGCGCTGAAGTTCCGTTCGTCCTCCAGCCATGCCAGGAGCTCGGCCACCGCTGCTGGGAACACCAGCAGGGCCGAACCAGACCAGCGCCGGTCAGGGGCCGAAAGAGCATGGCGGACCTCATCTGAGGTATCAGGCGGCGCGCTCTCTCCTGCCATGCCCCAACCGAGCACTTTTCCTCCACGTAGCCGGTGACGAGGGCCCAGGATTGCAGAAGATTCCAAAGCCGTCATGACGTCCGGCGAAGGGTCACTCGATGCGATGCCCCCATCATGTGGTGTTGTGCTGATTCATTCCGCAGTGGCGGATTCCGGGGGGAAGCTGGCATGCTCGCGATCATGACGACACGAGGCGATGACGGCGGCTGGGCGCGGTGGAGCGTAGGCGGCTTCCGCCGCCACATGGGCGGCTGGTAGCGGCATGACGGCGGGCACTCCCACCGTGAGGGCGGGCCCGTCTTATTGCGCGCTCCGGACAGCTGGTCACGCCATATCTGCCCGATTTCGGGTGAGTATTACAGGCAACAGCCATCCATGCGATCGTTCAGATCGGGCTAGCGAGAGAATGGTCGGCTCCCGCGACCAGCCCAGGGTCCGGGTCCGGGTCCGGGTCCACATCGAGATCTTGCGAGGCGGAGCCAGCACCGTTGGCGACGTGCCGTTGAGCGCACGGCACATCGGCCGTCTGCCAACGGTCGTACAGGTGACGAAGTATCCGGCCGCGCGCCTCCACGCTGCGGGCAGTCAGGATCGAGGCAATCTGACGAGTCGCCTCAAGCTCGTCGTCCAGTTCGCTCACATGGCATCGAGGGGCCTGCTCGTCTATCCGGGAGTCGGCGAGGGCCTGCGGTGAGATGACCCCGTGCTCGATACGCACAGAGCTGTCAATGGGTGGCAAGGGACGGCGGCGGGGAAGTGTCATGCTGACGGACGGTACCGAAGCGTTCCCCATGGCCACCCTGATCGTCTGGTCAAGAGCAAGGCAAGGCCGCAGACCAAAAGCGCGTGAGCCCCGTCCGGCGCCTGAGCGGCGCTGGCCTGGATGGGCCGCACACCGGCCGAGCCCAGCTCGGCTCGGCCGGGCTTGACGTAGTACCGCGGGTTCTGGGCGGGTGGCTTCAGTGACGAACGGCCGTGCCGCTCGCGGAACTGCTGGCGGGAGATGAAGAGAACAGGTCAGCGAGCACCGGGGACCTCAGAGAATAGCGAGGTCCACTGGCGGGGCGAGCTCGGTCGTAGGTCGGGGATTCCAAGATTTTGGATGTCGGCGAGTTTCGGATGGATCCGGGCGTACTCCGCCGCACCCACCTTCCTGGCCAGCAGAGCGTCACCGACCGCGATACGGGGCTGTACCGGCGGGATGGCGTCGATCCTCAGCATGGGCAGCAGACCGGACCGGTGCATCAACTCCCCGATACAGACGACGAACCGAAGCCGGGCGACAGCAGCGATGAGGGGGTCACGCTCGCACCCGTCGACGCCGGCGACGATTCGGCGGATGGCCTCCGCAGGCGCGATCGGACCCCTCCGTCGAGGAGGCCTTGCGAGTCTGGTGCCTGGACGACGACCCGGTTTGCGTCCACCGCATCCCCGGCCCCGTCGGGCCGCTCTACACGCTGGGCGCGAACGGCGCCCACCGGCTGACCGCCGCCCGCTTGGCCGCCCTCCCGGGCATCTGGGCAACCATCGACCAGCCCGCGCTCCCGCTCCAGGTACAGCCTCACCAGACGGGCATCCACGATGATGACGCCGCCCACCAACTCCTCACCTGCTGGCGCGGACTCCTGGCCCGAGACCTGGTCACCGGTCACATCGACGAAGACCCTCACCTGCCCGCGCTCAGCACCCTGCACCTGGACGATGCCGCCGCGATCTGGCTCCTGGCCACCCCCGAACAGGCCATCGCCTGGGCAGCCACCTACAACCGCGCCTACCCCGGGGCACTGGCCTCTCTCGGCATCACTCCCAAGGTCTATGCCGACGAGCACGCCTGGACCACCTGGCTGGCCACCGCGACATAGGACAGCGTCCTCGTCTGCCAGAGAACTATGTCGGCAGACGTGTGCCGGCTCACCGGCGGTCCGCGGTACGCCCGGAGCGGCCACGATGTTCCAGGCGACACGGCGTGAGCGCCGCGGCGGCCGCGCAGGCCTCGCTCGGGAGGAGCTCGGCACCGAAAAGTCCGGCGGTTGATCTGGGAGAACGCTTATGGACTCGGTGCCTTGTCCGGCGCCGAGGCACGCAGAGCAGCGTACGGCCGGGGGCGCCGGCGCTCAGCGGCTGGTCGGCGTGGAGGAGGTGGCGCTCGTCCGCGGCCTGGGCGACGCGATCCTGGGCGGAAGTCCTGCAGCTGGCGCCGGCGGGCCGCTGGTGAGTCGGCTCGGGTTGCCGGGGCCTCGGGGCGCTGGCAGGCTCGCCCCCATGACGAGACACGGCGATGAAGGCGGCTGGGCCCGTGCTGGCGACACGGGCGGTTGGGCCGCGAGCGTGACCGGCGGCATGCGACACCACCCAGGCGGCTGGATTCCCAGCGTGGGCGGCGGCTTCCGCCACATGGGAGGCATGCGGCACATGGGCGGCTGGTAGCCCATACGGCGTAATGAACGGCCCGAACCCTGCCAGGGTTCGGGCCTTCCTCGTCTTCAGGGCTGTGAGTGTCTGCCGAACCAGCGGTGCCTGCTCGTTCCCGGGTTTCCTGACCATCAAGCAAGCGGCTGTGGCTGTGTGTCGTCGTTGACGACACCTGCCCCTAACCTCTAAGTGTAGTTACGCTTATTGCATGTAATACATACGATTTGCTCTGGTTATGTCTGCTGGTATCCCCACCGGACGAAGCGGAGGCAATTCGTGACAGCAATCAGTCCCTTCACATCCATGGGCCTGCAGCCAGACGTCTGGGTGATTCAACACCCCGACCGGCTCTATCCCGTCAGCGGCCGCTGGATCGTCACTACCGATCACCCGGATGCCCTCGCCACCCTCCAGGCCGCCGTCCGGCTGCTTCATGAGCGCACCGATGGAACGTCGACGTCGGACCGCCAACGGACGCCGGTGAATCTGCTGGTCGACGCGGAATGGCTGCGGCAGCAGGACATGGACAGTGAGGCTGGCGCTCTGCTTGACGTACTGCGGCGACAAGGGCACCGATACCGCATCAGCATCGTGCCCGTCGCCGCAGACAGTTCGGAGTCGACGTGAGGAGCAATCGGGCACTGCTGGAGATTGCGTTGTCCGTGGCTGCGGCGTTGCTCGGCCTGAACGCGCTCACCCAGCGTTCTTCCTTCATGTGGGTGCTGTACGAGCTGGGTCTGCCTTACCCCTTCTGTTCGTGGCTGGCATGGGCACCCACTTTCACCATCGCCGGCCTCTGCTTTCGAATCACCGTCAGTCTGTGGCAGCACGGGACCATTCCGGTCCGCACCGCTGCGGCCGCCGCGGTCAGCTGGCTCGTGCTGTTGGGGATCGACCTGGCCTGGTGGGTGCGTTAGGTGTCGTCCTCTGCGCCAGGGCGGCCTCTCCCCCTTCGGCTTCCCGGCCCGTACTCTGTAGCGCAAGGCATAGCAGTGCGCAGGAGACCGTGTGGAGACTCTGGCGATCCGGTTGAAGCAGGCGCGCTCGGCGCGTTCGATGACCGCACCCCAGCTGACTCAGGCAATGGCCGAGTTCGGTGAGCCGGTATCCGCGTCGTACATCTATCAGCTTGAAAGCGGCGTTCAGGACAATCCGTCTCTGTCGGTTTTGCGCTCTATCGCGCTAAGCCTCGGCGTGAGCGTGGGCTGGCTGGTGGGTGAGGACTTCTTAGACTCGGCCGCGGCTGATCGTCTACAGGATCGCGCGGCCGAACTGAATCAGACGGCTGCCCGGCTTCGGCAGGAAATCTCATCGATACGGCTCGGCGTCGCCGACATGGTGCGCGAGGCAGAGCACATGTCCGAGATAGGCAAGTCTCTCCTCAGCTCCGCCGATGAGTTGCCCGAACTTGGCTCGGCTCTGGCTCCTCCGGCCGGTCGGCCGACGACAGACCCAGCGATACTGCTTCCGTTGAAATCACCGCAGCTGCCCTTGACGTCACGGCAGCGTGCGGTCCTGGCAGGCCGACTGTATGTTCTTCGACGGTACGCAGGCCTAAAGGTTCATCAAGTGCAACAGGTCTTGCCTCCTCATTTGGACGTGGAGTCGATGGAGGGTGGCGACACCGAGATTTCCGCCTCTGTGGTCGCCCAGCTCCTCGACGTCTATGGCGTTGCTGATGAGCGCCAGCGCGCCTGCGTTCTCGATATCGCTTCCGGGAAGCGCGAGCCTGCCTGGTATGACGAACCGGCTGTGCCCCTCACCTTGACCGCGGCCTACCACCTGGAGCAGCAGGCCAGCCATGTGTGGATGTACACGGTGCAGTTCATGCCGACCTTGCTTCAAACGCCCGACTACGCTCGAGCCGCCTCTCAGGCCGCCGTCATCCCGGGCACGCGGGCGGACATTATCGAGGCCGGCATGAGATTCAACCTGGCACGGCAAGAAGTCCTTCAACGTTCCGACCCGCCCATTGTGTGGGCCCTGGTGGATGAGAGCGTGTTCCTGCGCGCCATCGGCACCCCGGAGGTACGGCTGCAACAACTTGACGCTCTGATCGAGCGCTCAAAGCAAGAGCACATCATCTTGCAAATCGTCCCGTTGGAGAGCGAGTGGGTGGCCGATGACGCGTTTGTGCCTCGGACTGGTCCATTCACGCTGTGGCGCTTCCGTGACCACCGGAAGCCGGACGTCGTCGGGCTGCACACCTTCGCCTGGGATGAGCTACTCGATCCGGCCAGCGTCGACGCTTATCGCGTTGTGTTCAACTTCCTGGCCACCCGGGCGACAGAGCCCGGTCCGGCCACACTGGACGTGATCCAGCAGCATCGCCGCCGGCTACTGCGGACACTTCGCTAGCCGCGCAGTGAGAACATCTGGCCTCTCTCCCCCAGTCACGATCCCTGCCACGCCCGGTCGGGCGCCGCCTGGTCACGCGACGTGAGGATCGCTATCCGCTGTCGGGCCTCAGCGGCGAGGCGTTCGTCACCGGCGACCGCGGCCGCATGGACGACAGCACGCCACACCTCGAGGGCCTCGTGAGGGCGGTGTTGCTGGCTCAACAGCGAGTCCACGCGCTGGGCCAGCCCTACCGCAACGCGATCTTGACGCTCTTCGCAGGCCAACCGAATCGCCTGGACAAGGTTGGCCTGGTGAGCGGCATACCAGCGACCCGAGTCGCTGGCGATCAGCGCACGCGTACGATCCGGCAGCCACCCATGGACGTCCAGCGAGGAGGCGTGCCGGTCTGGCTCGTGCCGCATGGAACTGGAGGTTATGTCGGCGACTTCGAGCCATCCCATCACCGTGCGGTACACGGCCGCCGAGCGTTCTTCGGCGTGCTCAGCCAGCTTGACACAGGAGTATTCGCGCAGGAGGGCGTGCTGCCGGTAGCGAGGTTGACCTGCAGCGTCCACCCCAGCTGGGCTGATGAGACTGTGGATCAGCAGAATCTCCAGCAGTTCGTCGGCGTCAGGTATGCCCAGCACCATGGCCAGGTGCCAGGACGCGAAATCGGTGGGACCGACCAGGGCGAGGGCGCGGAAGGCCCTTTGCGCGGGAGCGGGCAGCGTGCCGTAGCTGTCGGCGATTGAGGCCTCGAGCGCCATGTCGTGCGACGCCAGCGCGTGTAGCGTGCTGCGAGCCTGGGTGGTGAGTTGTTGCGCCAGGTGAGCCAGACTCCAGTGCGGTTGTGCCGCAAGCCGCGCCGCGACGATCCGTACTGCCACCGGGAAACCGCCACACACCGCCAGCACCTCCTCCGCGGCGGTCGGCTCGGCGGTGATCCGATCGGGGCCGATGATCGCATTCAGGAGAAGTCTGCTGTCTTCTATGGGTAACGGCTCTACCCTGAGAGGGCGGAGTCCAGGCCCGGCCATCTGGGAGCGGCTGGTCACGATCACTGCGCAGCCGGGCGTGCCGGGCACCAGCAATCGGACCTCCTCGGCGGAGGGCGCATCATCCAGTACGAGCAGCATGCGGCGGCCGGCCAGCAGCGAGCGCAGCAGGGCGCTGCGCTGGTCGCTGCTCGCCGGCAGGCTCCGAGCGTCAACGCCCAGCGCTGCCAAGAGGTCGGCGAGAACCGTGCCGGCGCCGCGGGGCAGAGCCACGCCTCCAAGGTGCGCGTACAGCTGTCCGTCGGGGAACTTGTGACGAAGACGGTGCCCGGCATGAACGGCGAGTGCCGATTTACCGACGCCCGGCGGGCCGCTGAGCACAATGATCGGGACACCTCGGGTGAGTGCTTCACCGCTGAGGTGTTCGAGGATCTGAGCCACTTCAGCCCGGCGGCCGGTGAAGTCGAAGACGTCTGGGGGAAGCTGCGCGGGGAGGGGAGGGCGTGATCGATCAGGGTGAGGCACGAACGTGTCGTTGGCGATCTCCTTCTGCAGTTGGCGGAGCCGGACTCCAGGCTCGTTGCCGGTGGCTTCGAGGACGTGTTGGGTGGCCGTCTCGTACACCCGCAGGGCCTCCACCCGCTCTCCCATGCGATAGAGCGCGGTCATGAGAAACTCGTAAAGCGTCTCTGAGGTCGGGTGGGTCAGTACCGCACGCCGTAGGTCGGGAATGAGGCGAGAGTAGTCGCCCAGTTCCAGTCGCAGCTGAAACAGCTGGCGCGACGCGGTCCACTGCTCGTGGAGCAGTTCCTCGCGCAGCGCCTGGAGCGTGGTGGTGCGCGGGTCGAGGTCGGCAAGGGCTGGCGTGCCCCACAGGGCCAGGCCGCGCTCCAGCCGCTCTACAGCACCGTGGAGGTCGCCGTGCCGGGCACGGTCGTCGCTGTCGCGCACCAGGTGGCGGAACGTCTGAACGTCGACGATGTCGCCAGCGTGGAGGTCGATGCGGTAGCCCTGTGTGCCGCCAGTGGGTATGCGGTCTCCCAAGGCGCGGCGCAACTGCGACATTTGCGATCTCAGTGAGTTCGCGCGCTCGTAGGCGTCCCCCCAAGCAGTGATCATCAAGTCCGTTGGAGAAAGTCCAAGGTGGCCTGCGGCCAGTAACGCGCACAGGAGCCGGCGCCCGGTAGGCAGAATGGGCACAGCACATCCGGTATCGGATGTGACTTTTGTCGTGCCCAAAATCTCGAAGTACACCTCTGCCCCTGGATCTCGCTTACCTCCGCAGGCGCTCCGCGTATGGCCGCGGCACGCACTTTATGGATGAGTCATGACGGGCGTTCGATATCCGAACGTGATCATAATTGGGTGGTAACCGCACCCACGGATCGGGCACGTTAGGGTCAACTGCGCATTTCGTGACAGCTGTGACCAAGGCCTGCGAAAAGCGCGGCGATTTGATACGTGAGCCTTGTTGCGGAGAGCCGACATGCCCATGCCCGATCGGTTTCCGACCCGCCAGCGCGACGGCGGGCGACGCCGTGCTGGCGAGGCCGGGTGCTGGCCACGACAGCACCTCGCCCAAACAGCGACGACACCAGCGCCTCGGAGCAGCTCATGAGTGATTCGGACCTTGATTGGGCCAGTGGAGTCGACCTGACCAAGCCCAACGCCGCGAGGATCTACAACTACTTCATCGGTGGGAAGGACTGGTTCGACGCGGACATGCAGGAGGCCGAGCGCTTGCATCAGCTCAGCCCGTTCTTGCGGCTGGGGATGCGCGAAAACCGCCACTTCCTGCGCCGGGCCGTTGGCGTGCTCGGCGACGCGGGGATTCGCCAGTACCTTGATATCGGAGCAGGCCTGCCTTCCGCCGGCAACGTCCACGAGGTAGCCCAGCACGTCAATCCAGACGCGCGCGTGATCTATGTCGACCTTGACCCTGTGGTACTGGCACAGGCTCGCGCACTGACGGCCCACGACGACAAGGTTCGGGTCCTCGCCGGTGACGTACGCGACATCAAGGCCATCCTCGACGACTCGGTCGTGCAAACCTTCATCGACTGGACGGAGCCCGTCGCCGTCTTGATGACAGGGTTGCTGCACTTCGTGCTCGATGAGTATCGGCCTAAGCATCTGGTCGGCCAGGTGCGCGATCGGATGGTGCCTGGTAGCGCCCTGGCTCTCAGCCACGGCACGCTGGACGCAGTCGAGCAGTTCCTGCCGTCCAGCGCGACGTCCGCCGCGCTTGGGGAGTGGCGCCGCACGGAGGTGCTGGCGCTTCGCCGGCGCGAGGAGTTCGAGGGCTTGTTCGAGGGCTTCGAGCTGCTGCCGCCGGGGGTGGTGTGGGCGCCGCAGTGGCGGCCTGACGGCATCGGGGAAGGTCAGCCTCCGGAGGCCTGCGGCATTTATGTCGGCGTGGGACGTGTTCCCGTCCATGTCACATCAGCCGCTCGCGTGGCTTGATAGTCGTAGGCAGGCGAGAGTGCCCTCGCACGATGGGGCTGCGTGCCCACACGGCCCCTTCCAGATTGATGTCGTAGTCCGGCTCGACCGCGGCTACCAGTTCACGCAGCACTGTCGTGGCCTCCAGCCGGGCTAGCGGCGCCCCCAAGCAGAAGTGGGATCCCAGGCCGAAGGCGAGGACGTGTGTGGTGTCGCGGCCGACGATGAACTTGTCGGCTTCGGGAAAGACCCGTTCGTCACGGTTGGCTGCGGCGAGGAGGAGAAGTAAGGGCGCGCCCTCGGGCACCTCGCGGCCGTGCAGTTGCACCGAGCGAGTGACGCGGCGCGCGGTGTACTGGGAGGGGCCGTCGAAGCGCAGCGTCTCCTCCACCCAGCTGCCGACGTCGGCGAAGGCCGCAGCACGCTGGTCGGGATGCTGCCAGGCAAGCCGCCATGCGGTTCCGAGCAGGCGTACGGTGGTCTCGACGCCGGCGATGCCGAGCAGCATGAGAGTGGCCACGACATCGCCATCGCTGAGCCGGTCGCCATCGATCTCGGCCTTAAGCAGAGCACTGGCCAGGTCCTCGCGGGGATGACGGCGACGGTCTTTGATGAGTTCCAGGTAGTAGTGGGCCAGTTTGGCGTTCGCGTCGCGGACCGCGAGGGTGAGCCGCCCGGTGACGTCGTCACGGGTCATCACCTGCTGCGCCAGTTGCAGGAGCGCGGCCCGGTCCGCTCGGGGAACGCCGATGAGCTCACCGATGACGTCCATGGGAATCTTGGCAGCGAGATCTTCGACGAAGTCGAAGGTGCCCCGCTCCAGTGCCGGCTCCAGGTACATGCGGGTGAGCTCGCGGACGCGCGGTTCGAGCTGGCGCACCCGGCCGGGAGTGAAGCCGCGCGAGATCAGCGTCCGCATCCGGTGCTGGTCGGGCGGATCCATCGCCACAAAGGACATGGATTTCCGAGCGTCGGGCGCCCACTGCTCCAGAGCAGGACCATGATCACTGGAGTAGCGGCGGAAGTCGGGTAACGCTGCGGCGACGTCGGCGTGTCGACTCAGCGCCCAGAATTCGGGTGCCTTACTGCGGTGGTAGAGCGGCGCCTGATCCCTGAGCTGCTGATAGATCCCAAAGGGGTCGGCCTGCGTCACCGGATCGTTCGGGTTGTACGCAATCACGGAGGTTCTCCTCTGCCCCATATGGCTGACTTAGCCCCTAACCCGCGATTGTGACGCTAACGGTAAGTGGTGCTTATGCCTAGGGGCAGATGTGCATTCCATTCGCATTCCTCTACCTGTAGGAGTTATACGAACGGTAGCGCCGGCCGACTACATTCGATCTACATTACGGATTCATCCGCTGTCCTGGGCGCGGCCGAGGATGGCTCCCCCGTCCCCTAGGACTTCCCAAGGCATGTTTGATGTATTATAATAGGAAACATAATCCCGGAGGTGGCTCGCGGCACCTCTGGGAGGACGAAGCCCTCGAGGAAACCTTCTCGAGGGCTTCGTCTGTTCCTGGAGAGGCGCCACTCCACGGCCGGCGACGCGGGGTCATCCGGCACCTAGACCGCTCTTCTTCCTGCGCTACGCTGCGACTCGATGCCGCGTTCGAGGCGGGAGGGGCGGGATGGAGGTCGAGCGGGAGAACGGTGGTCCCATGTATCTCCCACCGGACTGGCCGCCCGAGGTCCGCTCACCGAGCGACCCCGAGTGGGAGACATCGGCCGTGGCCTGGCTCCTGGATGCGGTGCCGCCTGAGCACAGGGCGTATGAGGTGCTTCGCCGGCACCCCCTGGCATTGGCCCGGCTCGCCCTTCAGCACGTCAACGCCGCTGTAGAGGCGGCCAGAGCCGGGTATCGGAACGCGCCGACCGACTTGCACGGCCACCTTCCGCCGGGCGCCATTGAGGCAGTACGCGAGGTCTACCGCGAGGAAGGGCCCCGTCTCATTCGGCTGATCCGCTCCATCGAGGTGGTCGACCAGGCCCTGCGCGGGGCTATGTTCACCGAGACCATGCGAGGGCATGGCCGCAGGAGGGGCCCTTGAGCCGACCACCGGCGCCATATCCGCGTTCGCCGCGGACGGTTGCGTACCACCGCTGGAATTCGGACCGCGCCCGCTGGTAGGCAGGCGATGTGGTGAGCATCAACTGGAGCACCGTAGCGACATCAGCGCTGACCGCGCTCATCGTCACCCTCGGGGTGGAATATCTGGCCAAACCTCGGCTAGAGGCACGCAAGGAGCGGATTCTGGACGCGCTCCGCGCGCGGCGCGAGCTGCTCACCTCGCTCACCGTGATGGCAGTCGCCGCCGACGCCGTCCGGACAAAGATTCCGCACGGCATTGACGCCACCGTGCGCGAGCGCCTCGTGGTGGAGCGCACACGTCAGTACGACCGGCTACGCGACGAAGCCCAGCGGCTGGGCGATACTCTTCCGCGCTACGTCAGCGTCTTCGTTGGCCCCGTGCGCACCCTGCTGGTCTCCTACGCATCGACGACGTGGGGCCTGCTGCTGTCCGCTCAAGCCCAGTACCAGCAAGCAGAGACCATCTATGAGATGACGCAGCAGTTGGCCACGGTCCTGGACGGTCCACGCTGGCGTCCGCACGCCCGGGTCGCCGCCTTGATCCGACTGCGCGAGGCGATCGGCGAGACACTGACCATGAACGACAACGGTTGATCTCCGTTCAAGGCGCACGCGGTCTAATATTCGGACGTATGAGCGAAATGGCCGAAGCACACTGCCGGAAGATCATCTATGAGTCGAGGCTCGCCGCCTGCGCCCTCGTCGCCGCCGGTGAGACGTTCAAGCCGCTGCTGTTCTCCTACAAGCAGTACGCCGACGCCGTCACTGAGATCGTCACCCTCGCTGACCAGGCTGAGGGCGAACGGCTGCAGCAGCTCGTGGGCGAGTTGCTGGCGATGTTCCACATCCTCAACGAGGCCCTCATGAACCGCACCGAGGCCGCTCGTGCGATACAGGCGGAACGCCTCGGCATCGGCGTCGACGAGGTCGATCTCCGGCTGTACCCACCGCTGCTGGCGCCCGACGCCGACGAGGCAACTCGCCAAGCACATGAGCGCAGTATCCTCGGCCAGGCCGACCGCTGGCGGCGGCTTGGCTTCGCGACGCTTGGCCAAGACCGGGGGCATGCCTTCGGCGAGCTCATCCGCACCGTGTGGCTGCTCGCCACCTCCCGCGCCGAGATCGATCGTTTTCTCGAGCGGCTGGATGAGCTCGTATCTGACAAGGCCCGATCGGCCGCATGCTGATCGCTCCCTGTTGTAGGCGACTGCCGCTTAGCATCCTGGCCCACCCTTCCGTTCTTGTAGCCGTCCGCCTCGCTCACTGACGCAAGGCTGCGGGCCGGTGTTCGGATTGCAGCTCACCCACGGCGATCTCACCGAAGTCGGTGAACCGGTAGGTCCCGCGCTGCGAGGTCGGTGACGAGCAGCCCCATATCGGCGGTGTGTGCATGTCCCGGCCACAGCACTTCGGCCACGTCGACCATGGGCTTGATGCGCACGGCTATCGGCTCCCTTCGCCGACTTGGTCCACCTCCGCGGCGACCTCGGCCCTCCACGCGTCGTAATCGAACGCCTGCAACGTTTCCAGAGCGGACGCCAGCGCCGCGTGCCACGCGGCCACCCGCACCACCTGCGAGGCCGGCATCGTCCCGTCGACCCGCCACACATGCCCGGCCCTGCGCAGCGCGTCGACCTTCCGGACCGCGCTCTCGGTACGGGAGGAGACCGTCTTCATCTCAGCCGCGATGTCGGCCATGACGTCCCAGCCCGCCGTCCGGACCCGATAGGCGCCCTCGGACTCGCCTGGCCGCGGCTCAGGCTTCGAGACACCCTGCTTCGGCCGGGTCACTGGCCACCGCCCGACTCGTCGACGACGGTCCACCCGCTGGCTTCGCGATCGGCCCGCCACGTATCGAGCTCGTCGCCACGGGCGTTGCTGCCGCAGGTCCTCTCGCCGTCCGCGGTGTAGGAGATGGTGACGACCCTCACTTGCCCCCCAGCCCGAACGCGTTCTCCAGCCGCTGCAGCGCTGCCTTGGCGTCCTTCAGCAGCGACGCACCCTCCGCCTCGCTCCGGTCGAGGGCGTCGGCATGCTTGGCGAGATCCGCATGCCGCCGATCGAGATCAGCCGCCCCTCGGAGGTGTCGTGCCAGCATTCGTCGCCGTGGTAGAGCGGCCATGGCTACTTGGCCCTCCCAGCGGCGACCGCCCGCTTGGGCGCGTCCACCCACGCCGCCAGTTCGCCTCGGGCCCGCTCGATCGCCGCCGGGTCGTCGGCGTCGAAAGCGGCTTCGACCTGGGCGCACAACCTCGCGTAGGCAGCCAGCTCGGCGGCCCACACCGGGTCATCCTCCCACTCCTGGCCGGGCTGGCGGCGCATCAGCGTGGCGTCCTTCTCGATCAGCCGGTCCTCCTGCCAGGTGCGCAGGCATCCAGCCCGCGCCCACGCGTCGGCCCGATCGAACGGGTTGGCGATCTCCGGGTTGTAGGCGAGCGTCACGTCGTTGAGCTGGTCGGTGTGCCGGACGGCGTACTCGTACGGATGGTTCGCCAGGTAGAGGGTGCGCTGCTCCTCCACGATCGCGCGGATCCCGGCCGTCTTCTTCCAGCCGCAGCCGCAGTCGCACGCGGCCTCGTACCCGGCGCCGCCGGGGCAGCCCTGTCCGGGGCGTGGCTTACCGCCGGGCGTCATCTTGTGCGTACAGGTCGTCTCGTCGGGGTGGCGGCGGCGGATCTTCACCGAGGGCTTCTTGCTCTTCACTCCGTTGATCTCCTTCTTACCGGTGTCAGGTGTGGAGTCGTTTCAGGTGTTCGTGTGTGACGAGGTCAGGAAGCGTTCAACCAGAGCGGCCAGCACCGAGCAAGGCGCGGCCACCACGCACTCCTCCTTACTGGCTCGGGTCCTCAGCCTCCTGGCCTGGTCACCGATGCTGAGCGTGCATGCCGCGCAGCCAGCTATGGCCCAGAGCGGTTCGTCGGCAGTGTGATCGGCGGGGCGCACGGCGGGAGCGTGCTGCGTCACGGCGGCCAGGAGTTCGATGAGGCCCCTGTCGTGCGGCCTGGTCACCTCCAGCTGGCCGGTGGCAGCGTTCTCAGCGGCGAGGATCGCCTCGCACAGCCGGCGGGCGATCAGCGGGTCGGGGATCGGCAGTGCCTTCGGGTCGTCGCCGGCCGGTGTGATGGCCTGCAGTTCCCGCTCGATGGCCTCGGGACCGGCCTGGAGCGCGACGGCCCAGGCGCACTTGGCGCATACGGTGTGGCGCCGACACGCCTTCCAAGGATCATCGCGCCGCTCGCACGCAGGGCAGGGCGCCGGATGCCGCAGGGCGGCTGCGTCGAACGCCCCGGCACCGGCGATCAGGTCGGCGAAGCCCAAGCACGCGGTCCAAAGTCTGTCCCCGCCGGAGTCCACGCCCCTCAGCGCGTCCGCACGGGCGATGGCGTGGGTGATACCGTCCCGGCTACCGACCAGATGCGATCCTTGAGGCAGCTCGGGCCGTGTCTCAGCGCCCTTCCAATAGGTGATGGGGACGGCTCCGTCGCTGCACGGGTCGACGAACAACTCGGCGGAGAACTCGCCGAACCCGCACGGCGCGGGATCGTAAGTGGCGTAGCCGTAGCAGATCGACAAGCGCACCCGCTCAGCGCCGCCGACCAGGCTGGCCAGCGGATCCTTCACAACGGCGCCGGGCCCGAACTGCGTGCCCCGGACGTAGTCGGCCACGGCCGCGACCATGCGCTCGGTACTGACGTGCCCGAAAGTGAACAGGGACGCCCCGTCCTCGCTGTCGTACAGGTGCAGGCCCTGACTCTCGAAGCCCTGCGGCGGGTCGACCAGCGGATTCCGGCTGGGCCAGGTGCCGGCGGGTGCCAAGCCCGGCTGCCGGCCGTCAAGCCCGGCGCTCAGCAGCAGCACGATGTCCTGACACGAACTGCACAGATCGCCGAGCATCAGCGGATCCCGTACCCAGTGACAGTTGCCGGGGCAGGCGGATTCATCGGTACAGCCGCATAGCCAGCACGCGGGACCGGCGCCGGCGTGGCGGGCCAGCGCCAGCTCGGCGATGGCCTCCAGCACCTCCCGACGGCTCCAGGCTGCATGGATCGCGCGCCGTACGATGTCACTGACCAGTGCGCTCGGGCGGCGCCCGGCGAGTCGGCACATCGCCTCGAGGGTGCGGATCTGCGTCTCGCTGGCGACCGTGACGCGCGTGCGGGCGTACGACGTGCCGAACCGGGTAACGCGGCGTGTCAGTGCCAGCACATCATCGTGCGCTGCTTTCGTGGTCATGGAACCGAGCTCCTTCGTTCGCTTCGAGTGGGGTTACAGCGGGACGCGATCGAGACTTGCGGCCCTGTGGGCCTGAGCCACGGCGTCGGCCAGGTTCGACTGCTGATCGGGTTCGATTGCGCGGGGCGCTCCTGTCAGCAACCGAGAGAGTGCACCTGCGGGTGCGTCGCCTCGGCCCCAGAGCGGCGCTCACGCCCCTGGGGGTCCGGCCGTTCAGGCGAAGCGGGGATGCGTTTCTGGACTACGGCCAGCGCTGCGGTGACGGTGTCGGCCAAGGTGGCGCGTACGGGAACGCCATGTCGATGAGCGACGTAGATCAGGTACCGGTTGCGTTCCGGGTTCGGGCAGCCTGGTGGGCAGCCCAAGACAACGCGCCCGGTGCTGACGTCCAGGCCAAACTCGACGTTCGTCGTCATGGCGGGCAGCGTCTTCAAGTCGCGGGGAACCCAGAAAAGGATCGCGTTTGCTGCGGCGCGGGCTTCAGTCTCCCAGCCGACTTGATCCTCGTAGCGGCCGGTACGGACGCGCCCGCGGGACTCAGGGGAGAGCACGATCAAGAGCTCGGGGCCGGTCCATTGCTCGGCCATGGTGGCGATCGCGTGGGGTCGCCAGGAGGGCACCGGCATCGTCCGATCCGGGGTGGGGCCAGCCAGGAAGACTTTCGGGCCGTCGGGGATCGGTTCACGCGCGCAGACCAAGTGGACGTTGGGGGGCATCTCGGTCAGGGTCCAGTGTGGGCCCACGGCGTTCGCGGTGACACTGGCGGCTCGATCGGCATGGTGCGTGGCCCACGGCAGCGGCAGGCCGTCGCCAGGCGCGCGCGGCACCACATGGACGTGAAGGTGAAACACGCTCTGGGTCGCCTCGACACCGCGACTGGTGATGACGTTCGCCGCGGGAAGTTCGGCCGTGAGCTCGGCGGCGCGCGCCATGGTGGCGGCTGATACCGCTGGGTCAATCCCGACATCGGCTACGTGCGTCCGCGGGATGACCAGAAGGTGGCCTTCGGTTACGCCGCCGCTACGCGGCTTGATCGCGATGGCATCCTCCCACTCGCGTACCACGGTGGCAGGAGCCTGGCCGGCAACGATGGCGCAGAAGACACATCCAGCCTTCACAGTCATGGTCAGGCCCCCGGATTCCCGGTCAGCGGCGCGGTGCTTGCTCCCTGCGCACTCGAAGCCGACGTTGTCGGGCCCGTGGGCGATTCGAGGGCGGTCATGTGGCCGCGAAGTTGCCTGGCCAGCCAGGCAGCCGGTCTGGCGGTCGGGCCGACCAACCAGTCCGCCAGGCGGTCGTTGACGTCGGCGGCGATGGCCTTGACGAGGGCGGTCAGGTCCTTGGGGGTGTCGGCAGCATAGCCAGCGTCGCATGCGGCGGCCGCCAGGACACCGTCCTGGGCGCTGGTGATGGCCTCGGCGACGTCGTCGGGGAAGTACTCGCGCACGGCTGCCTCGAGCAGAAGGGGAATCGCTCTGGCCCGCATCGTGTGTGATCCTTTCGAGAGGGGATCCCGGCGTGTCAGGTCAGGTCTGAGGGATGGCGCCCGGCTGCAGGTCTTCTGGCAGGCGGGCAGCCGGTGGGTCAGCTGACCTGCGTCACCATGGCCCAGGTCCAGAACGGCACGGCCAGGACCATCAGGAGCATGGCCGCTCGTACTCGCCGGTACTTCCGTACTGTGAGCTGCGATGTCTGTCGCAAGTGGGACGCCCTTCGGTCCTCTGGGCGCTCTTCCATGAAAAGTGCCACTACCTCGTCTGCGGAGTCGCAGGCCGCGTACGCGGAGATACCCGTCCCTTCTGCGCGCGCCCTCCTGGCCATGACAACGAGACAGGCGAGAATCCCCAACGCCGCGAGCAGGAGCGTCGCGGCCAGCACAGCTGGAAGAGCCGCGTCGACGGACGGTGGTCCCGACTGAAGCGCCGTGGAGAGTCCCGTGAGCATGAGGCCGGGGAACAGCATCAGGATGCTCGCCGTGGTGTCGCAGTGCGCCAACTCGTAGGTGGCGGCGCTGTTCGCGCTGTCCATGTCGGCCAGCACCTGGGCGTCGATTCGTGACAGCCGCGAGGGTGTTGACTTGGCGGGAACGTACCAGTCCCTGGTCGGCGGCAGAGCCCGGGCACGCCGAGGGCGGGCTGATCGCGATTGCCGATACTCGTCCAGCGATATCGTCACGGACGTCACCTCGATTCCGGTTTTCGTGTCGAGGTGCGGAGTGTGCCGTCTGAGGGTGTGCGAGGGCAGCTCCCAGACTCTGCTCAACCCGCAGGCATTTCCGCGGCTTCTCCGCTCTAACGAAACCACCCTACGAAATTCGACTAATTACATGCAATACATGCAATCAATGAGTTCATTGTGACGGGAGACTATGCCCGCGTGTAAGCCCCGGAAATGTCCGCTGTCACTGCCTGAGCTGGACCCTTTCCTCCGCCGCCGGCGATCTGTCCTGCGGCCCGCGGCAGGCTGCCTGGTTGCCCTGGAGGCGGTGCTCGAGGAGCAAAGGAGAACGCGCCATGAGCACCGTCAGCATCACCACCGGACAGCACGCACCCGTCGACGTCCCGATCGACGTCGCCAGACTCATCGGCTACTTGGCCATGGAGGGCCTGGAACTGGACGATGAGGAATGGAACGGCGGGGACGTCATCGCCGCTGTGCTGGCTTACCTGCAGAGTTATGGCCTTACGGTCTGAGGGGCTCTCCATCTCGGCCGGCTTCCCTGACCTCGCGGTAGGCCCGTGACCGGCGCCAATGCTCTGGCATGGGCCAGCCAATGTCGGCCCTAGGGGGCCTTGCTGGTGGGTGCGGAGCCAGACTCTGCCTCGCGCAGATCACCACGGCTGATCGTTGCGAGGCAGAGTCTCCGGCCGGCCGTAGGGCGAGCGAGGAATGAGAGGGGCCGGGGCCTCTCCGCCGCCCTACGACGCTAAGCCCCCTCCGAGCCCAGAACGTGAGCTCACAGGCGCGAACACCTGAAGGATGAGCATGGTGCGGGTTGCGGCAGGTACCAGACCTGGAGGGTTGGACTGACAGTAGCGCGCAGGACCGTTCGCGTGGGTTATGGAGCGGTTACGCTCATGTCTGGATTGCCGCGGTTATGGGCTCAGGCCGCGGGTCGGCCGGGCGGGGCTGCTGTGCAGGCGCATTGTCGGATGCACGCGGCGAAAGCAGGGATCTACAGTGATTGATCAACTGGACAGATGGCATGATTCGGTCGAGTTGACGGTGAGCGATGCGGTCCACGTTGCGCATCGCGCGGAGGGCTGTGTCGATCTCGGCCACCGCATCGAAGTAGTCGGCAGGATTGAGAGCACCGCTCAACTCGCCGTGCTCATCGAGCGCCAGGGTGTCAAGTTGGCGGCGAGCACCTTGGATCTCCAGCTCGCTATTGCGCGCGAAGGTGCAGAAGAGCTTGCTGTGCTCCACGCCGCTGTTGTGCGACGCGTTGGCCGCATCGTGATCGTTGGTCTCGGGGTCGGGTCGGGGAACGTGGGACCGTTCACCGCAGTCTCCCGGTTCTCAGAGGGCACTCGCTTCGCTCGACGGTAGCGGGGAGCAGCCAGTGGTCTGGGTTATAGAACGGTTACGATCTTGTTTGGATGTTGTCCGCTGAAGCCTGAACGCTTCCAGGAGTGACGTCCTTTGCCGGCGCGGACCTGGATCAAATTGGCGGCGAAGGCGGTGAGCCAGCAGCGGTCAGCCGCCGGTGAGTGGCTCGGCTCCTGATCGTTATCGTGAAGGGTGCCGGGCATCGCACGAGGTGCGCCTTCAGCGCTTCCCGAGTGCTCCGACGCCAGGATTGATGTATATTAATATCTAATCGAGTTGTGATCCGTCGACCGGAGATTCCAGTGCCGACGCGCGCGCAAACGACCTGCCCTCCTTGGACGGGCGACCGGCGCGCACCCTGATGATCACGGAGCATGCTGCATGCATCTGCCTCATCCGCCACCACCGCCTGCCAAGCAGGCGTCGGCCCACGAGCGTCCACGTCGTCTGCTCACCCAGAATTCAAGGCTCCGCCGGATCGGCGTATGGAACTGGACCCTGCCCGCGCTCGGTGCCCGTCTTCCCGACGGCCGTACGATCTCGACCTGCCCCGCAGCCGGTGCGTGCGCATCCATCTGCTATGCCCGCTATGGCGCCTACACGTGGCCCGACGTGCGTGCCAAGCATCTCGCCAACCTGGCCTTCGTCATCGAGGACCCTCGCGGATGGGAGCAGGCGATGCTCGCTGAGCTGGCATCGCGGCGCCTCGCCGAAGGGCGGGTACGCATCCACGACGCGGGCGATTTCTTCTCCGATCCCTATCTCGAACGCTGGATCTCGATCATCCGTGCCCGGCCGAATGTCTTCTTTTACTGCTACACCAAGGAAGTTCTGCGCTTTCAAAGGTTGGTCGAGCCGCAGCGCAAATCCCTGCCGAACTTCCTCTGGGCCTACTCCTTAGGCGGCAGGCAGGACAATTGCCTGGATCCGCAGGTCGATCGAGTCGCCGACGTCTTCCCCACTGACAGGGCGATCGAGGATGCCGGCTGGCATCCCCAAACCGCCTCCGACCTGCTTGCTGTTCTCGGTCCTGCGCCGGTCGGCATGGTCGTCAATAACCATCCGACGGCCAAGCGCCGCCTGGGCAACCACACCCTCGGCCAGCTGCAAGCCGAACGAGACCGCCGGGCGCGCGATCGCCGATCTCAAGCCTCATCTGCGGATCACGACCCCTCGTAACGCGTAGTCGTAGGAGCCTGCCATGCTTCCCGTCATTCCCCTGCCGCTGGCACACCTTCCCGTCCACGGCGGCCTGGCTGTCCCCAGCACCGCGGCACGCCACCGCAGCGGCCTCCCCGTGTTCGGGCTTCATGATCCGCTACGTCTACGGCGGTGCCTGCGCCGTCGGCTGTGCGGAATCTGCGATGCGCCGTTCGGCGTCGATGATCGCATTGCGCTCATGCTGCGTCCGATGGATTTCACTCGCGGGTATGCGGGTGAAGCAGGCTTGCATCCCCACTGCGCCGCCTACGCCCGACGGGCATGCCCCGCTCTCAGCCAGCAGACGACTCGTTATCGTGCCACGGCTCGCTCCGTGAGGTGCGGCGACGATCTGTGTGAGTGTCGTTTCTGGACGCTCCCGCCTACCTCTCCCAGCGGCACGGGCGCCGCGCTCCCGCCCTTCTACATCGCCTGGATGCGTGCCGTCGACTACCGTGCCGTTCCCGATTCCGCCCGCCCGAGCCGTCTTCAGGTGGACTTGCGTGAGGTCTCTTTCCTGAAGGTCAGGCTTGTCACACCCAATCCTCCCGATCCCATCGATATGGGCCGGATTCTCCTGGCCGGACTGCCTATGCCCATCGACTAGCCAGGAGGAGAGGCGCCCGTACCAAGAGGCGCGGTCGTCCAGTACCTGAGCGTCTCTCTACCGGGCGCCGCCACATTCTTGATCCGCGCGCGATGTCGTGGAAGGCGCGCAGTGGATCAGGCGTCGTCCTCCGTGAAGGAGAACCCCACCGTGGCAGGCCGAAGGCGTCCGAGGCCGGCCCCCTGTTGGCTGGGGCGTTACGTCAGGGGCAGGTCTACCCGGCGCCCCAACCCGAACTCACCTGCTTGATCGTCGGTGACCATGGCGAAGACACCCTTGGGCACCCCATCGAGGTCCGCCACGCGGGAGGCAATGGCGAGGAGTGCCTCTTCGTCAGCACCTGTGATGAAGAAGACATAGACCTCTCCGAACTCCTCGCTGTCGTCGAAGACCTTGGTCTGGCCCTGCTGCTCCATCTCGAACAGGAACTCGTCGATCTCGTCGATCCAGGGGAACGGATAAGCGTTCTCAGGAAGGCCCGGGGGCTCCTGCAGCGGAACGTGGATCTCGACAACGGTGCTCGCCATGGACTCCATCGTGCACCCTCGACCGCCGACGAAAACCGCCCAATCGCTACCCCAAAGGCAGCACTCCCCTACCTGGATCTCAAGATGAATACCGCCCGTACACGCCATGAGCGCTGCCGGCTCCGTCCTCTCAGATATCAAACAGTCCGCCTTGGACGGGCAGGTTCCATTTGGCCGTGCGCCCCGCGATCTTCACCAGAGCAGCGAGATCGCTGAGCTCAGGATTCCCGTCCGCGGCGCTGACGAGCCGGATGAACACCTGCGCGGTGACCTCGACGTCGGCGTAGGCCCTATGGCGATCCGCCGGCTGCTTGATGGAGAAATGTGCCAGCAGCGTGTCGAGTTGGTAGTTGTGCAGACCTGGGACGAGGTATCTGGCCAGCGGGACCGTGTCCAGAAGATCAATGCGAGCTAGGGCCGGGCAGTGCTCGCGCTGGTTGTAGATGATGTTGGCTTCGGTGGCGGCGTGTTGAGCCACCAGCAGATACTGCTTGCCTGCGGCGAACCGCCGATCGAGTGCGCCCAGCGCCTCGGCCGGGCTGGGGGCCTGACTCACCTGCTCTGGGGTCAAGCCGGTTTGGGCCGTAACAGCTGGCGTCACCGGGGCGAAGGCGGGCGGTTGGATGAGAGATGAAAACTGCCTGCCTGCCGCCCAGGCGCCGCTCTCGTAGCGGAGTGCGAGAGCGGCGACCTCGATGGGCTGGGCCGGGTAGCCCTTGGGGGTCGTCGCCTCGAAGTCGATGACCACGAACGTCGTCGCCGCGAAGGCGGGGTCTTCCGTCAAGTCGCCCATGTGTCCACCGTTCTCGCAGGTTCCGCAGCGTTGCCGGGCCACACCCGCCACATCGAGGCGAGCATGCCTGAGCGCTGGCCGTCGTGTGCCGTCATTGACCGATGAGGCGGGCAACGGCCTGCGTGGCGGCGTGCAGGTCCGGCGCGTTCCAGGGGCGCTCGCCGGTCCAGGTCTCGCTCAGGGACCGATACAGGTCCGACATCACCGGCAGGAACTCGGGCGGGAGTGGTGCCGGCTGCGGCCACTGGCTCTGGGCACGCCCTCGGCGATCAGCTTGCTGACTTGGTACCTCGAGCTGGTGCCTCACGTACCAGTTCCTGAGGACCTGCTTGCCGCAGTGCACCTTGTGGGGCCAGAACCGACGATGACACCACCGCAGCAGAGCTCGGTTTGAACACCGTCACTCGAGAAAGAAGGCGCTAGGTCTCTGTGACGAGGGCCAAAGGGCTCTCGCTGGCGCCCAGACGGCGATCTCAGTAGACGGGGCGTCATCGGTTGTGGACGGACGCGTGGGCATAGGTTTGCGTGCGTAGCTTCAGCGCACCATTGCCGCGGGCCGGCGCGGGTGACCCGTGGCTCTGCCCGTTTCGTCCCGTCGCATGGCCGTCAAGCTTAGATCAGCCAGGCGCGGGACGGGAGTCACCCTTAGTTCTTCCGTTGGGTGGAGGAGACCTCGCTCGCACGCTTCAGCCACCCACGCCTTGTACGTGGACCTCGGGTAGGCCGTGTTGATGCCGATCTCGCCTTTAGGGAGGGTGCCGTTGTAGGGCGTCGGGATGCCCTGTGTGTTCCAGTAGTTCCACAGCGACAAGGCCTTAGCTTCTTCGAAGCAGAGGTAGAGCTGAGGATATCGATCCATGATCCGCATATGGCGGAAGATGAGGTGTCCCAGCAACCCTGGTGCCGTGGTCGCGAGCTCGTCGAAGCGCATATGACGAAAGGTGATGGACGCAGCGTCTAGAGATGAATCGAGAGAGATGCAGGCGAAGAGGTGGGACAGACGGCGGCGGGTGTAGCACACGACAGCCGACTCCAGCCCCGGCTCGACCTGACCGATGATCTGAAGTAGACGCTCGTGCCGAGGGGCGAAGCGGCCCAGGTCGAAGAGTTGGTCCATGCCTTGCACGGCCGAGAACGCCAGGCGCTTGTAGAGGCGGTTGTTCATTTCCCCTGTCAGGGCGTATGACTTGGTCTCTGGGGTGACGGAGTGAAGCAGTAGGTACTCAGACAGCACCTCGAAGTAGAGGTAGCCGAGAAATGGCATGACGGCCACGGCGGCGGCGAACTGGTCAATGAACTCGGTGTCGGGCGTATGCTTGCCGACCGCGTTGGCGAGAAGGGTGTCAAGGACAGGAGCAGCTGCGCGCACCTTGTCTACGACGACTTGACGCAGGTGGGCGTCCTCTGCAGGAGTCAGAAAGTCGCGGTGGTCGAGATAGGTCTTCAGGTGGATTGGTCCTGCCCGCAGGTAATCCGTGCCTTTGGGGGGAACCGGCGCATCCGGGGTGATCTCGAAGACGAGCGTGCGGGTGTGCTTCTTAGTTTCCAACAAGTAGGTGCCAAGGTTATGGGGGCGCAATCCCGCCGGCTCAGGCGTCAGCAGGGCGCAGTACAGTGCCGCCATGAGACAGCCGGTCGAGGCATAGAGCTGTCCGCTGCGGCGGATGGCATCTAGGGCGACAGTCGTGTGCATGAGGTGGATGGGACGTCCGCTGGTCAACGCCTGGGTGATGGAATTGTTGCGCAGGAGACCTCCGTTGGGTGTTTCGTGTTCGAGATGAGCGCGCCAGTCGGCTTCGCTCTCGGTGAGCCCGCGGGGGGCAGGACGCTTGACGGTGGTGGTGTAGTCGGTGTGGACGTTTTCCCAGTTGATGTCCATGAGGAACCTTCTGGTGCAGGGTTAGGCCAGGACGTGGTTGGCGTGGGTGAGGGCTTCCTCGTGGGTTGCGCCGTCGAGTCGGGCCTGTTCGCTTCGGACGACGAGGTCGAAGGCGAGGGGGAAAAGCCAGGACGGCACGGTGAGGCGCAGGTAGGAGGGGTTCGGCCACCAGCGGATCAGGGGGAGCCGGTAGCGGTCCAGGCAGTCTGCTGCCTTGAGGACGTCAGTCAGGTGCGGGGCGTATTGGTAAGCGCGCTCCTGCGCCGGCGTGAAGTCACCGTAGGGGATGTCGTGGAGGCTGATGGCTTTGGCCGCGTGTGCGGCGAGGGCGGGGCGCAGTTGCTGTCCGGTTACGGCGGTGATGGCATTTTGGTTGTGGAGGAACCACACGGCTGCGCGGCGTCCGTGGCCGCGGTCGCTCCAGTCGTTGAGTCGCCGGCAGTCGTGAACTGCTGCTGCTGCGCACACGGCCAGGGTGTGGTCGCGGTCGAGCCCAGCCTCGTGGGCGAGCAGGTCGGCAAGGACGCAGACGCGGCCGTTGTGCAGGATTCCGTGAATGGAGTCGCTGGACAGGGGGTTGGCGAACCACGTAGCGTGCGGGAGCAGCATGATCGCTGGGTGCGGCAGCGGAGGGCGGGAGCCTGGATCGTGTGGTCGGTTCGCCGCGATCCAGGCGAGTGTGGCGCGATCCATAGATTGATGGGCCGGTAGCTGTCGGCGCTCGGCGAGCACTTTGAGCGAACCGGCACGTGGGTCAGGGGCTGGTGAGGTCATGGAAGCCGCCAGAAAGCAGATGCGCCGCACGCCTGCGGTCGTGTGCCGAGTGTGCCGGGCTCGGGCCCGACGATGGGCAGACCGAGTCGGCTCAGATCGGCAGCGAACCGCTCGGGTCCTGTGAACAGGTGGGCTTGCAGGCCGACTGAGCTGGCGGCCGTGACGAAGGTGGGCTCGTCGTCGAAGTAGGCCAGTTCGTGCGCGGACACCGCCATGTGGTCCGCGGCGGCGCAGAAGGCGAGCGGGGACGGTTTGTCGACGCCGAGTTCAGCGGAGGGGAACACGTAGTCGAACTGGATGCCGTGGTGGTCCAGATCATTGCGGAGCGCGTCGGTGCAGTTGGACAGCACGCCGACAGGAACGTGGAGGCGCAGCTGGGCCAACAGGCCGATCATCGTCTGGTCGGCCTCGCCGCGATCAGCCCGCCAAGCGGTCAGAGCGGTGCGGACGTGGGATCCGTGGTCGTGGGCAAGGCGGTCGGCGACGTCGTCGGCCCATTGGTCGTCGGTGAGGACGCCGACTCTGGCCAGCCGGTAGGCCGGGTGTCCGTAGGCGTAGCGGGCGATGGTGCCGACCGGCAGGTGGGCGCGATGTTCGGCTTCGCGGGCGCCAGCATTGCGCCAATGTCTAAACAGCCCGTTCATGTCGCACAAGACGCCGCGGATCGGGCGGGAGTGTGTGTTGGCCATGGGCTTCTCCGATGGTTGGGCCACAGGTTCGAGTGGAGAGCGGTCTCTAGGCGGAGGACGCGCTGCGGCGCAGGCGTTCGTACAGCGCTTGATAGCGGTTCACGACGGTGGGCCAGCCGTAGGTGCTGTGGGCCAGGGCGGCCGCGTTGCGCCCCCGGCGGGCGCGCTCGCCGGGGTTGATGAGTGCCTCCTGCAGGGCGCTAGCGAGGTGGTGGGGATCGTCAGGGCGGACGGTCCAACCGTTGGCCTGGGGTCCGGAGGAGACGATGAAATCGGCGGGGCCTCCGGTGTGTGTGGCGATCGGCGGCACACCGCAGGCCATGGCTTCGACGTAGACCATGCCGAAGGACTCACCCACCGCAGGGGCGGCCATGAGATCGGCACAGGCCAGCCCGAGAGGGAGTTCGTCGTGTCCGCGCCACCCGATGACGTAGACGTTCTTGTCGATGCCCAGGCGTTGGGCGGTGCGCAGGGGGTGCTCGCCTTCGCATTCGCCGGGGGCCCCGCCCCAGAGCAGGAGGGCAGGGGCAGGGTTGACCTCTCGCATCGCGGCGGCGAACGCTTCCATGAGCAGGCTGAGCCGCTTGACTTTCTGGTAGCGGCCTATCCACAACACCATGGGCCGCAGGTGCCCGTGGTGGTCCCGCAGGCGCTCCAGGTCGTGGTCGCTGTAGCGGATCGTTCCGGGCTGTTGCCCGGGCGCCCAGCCGCGGGGGTCTTCGACGAGCCAGCGCCGCAGGTGCGCAAAGCGTTCGGCGGTGGTCAGGTCGCGCGGGATGAAGCGCGTCAGGTCGGCGCCATTGCCGATGACGGTGATGTGCTCCTCGTCTACGCCGAGCAGGTGTCGGGCCTCGGCCCGGTCACCGGCGGAGACAGTGACGAGGTGGCCGGCGTGTCTCGCCCACCGCTGCATGGAGGTGATCCAGGACGTGGTGTGCCGCCACAGCCTCCAGTCGGTGGCGGTCAGGTGGTGCGCGTCATCGTCGCCAAAGCCGTGTTCGTGGGCGAGAGCGGACAGGACGGCTGCTCGCTCGTCTGGTGCGGGAGGGAGGGTGTCGGCGAGGTGATCAGGGTCGGTGCCGGCGCGCTCGGCGAGGGCGCGGATGGCATGCGCCTGGTGGAGGAGGTTGAGGTCGGTGCCGTGGAGGGTGGTCACGCGGGGGGTGTTGGGGTATGCGTACAGCGCGGCCTGTTGCAGATGGCTGAGATGGTGCAGATGCACGATGTCAGGGCTGGCGCTGCGATGGCGGGCCAGATGCCGGTGCCAGACGTTGATCAGGTGAATGAAGGTTGCTGGCGCGACGGCAGTGGCCTGCGTGTCCGGAGCTGCGGGTCCCCGGTCTTCGAAGGAGGGGTGGAAGGGGGCGCGCTGGCCGTCCATGGAGGACAGGCCGGACGCATGCGCGGCGGCGGCCGAGTTGTAGTCGTAGGGGGCGATGGGCAGGCCCTGGTAGAACGTGGCGGCATGGCTGGCCTGGCCGGGCTTGCCGAGGGATCCGCAGATGACGTTCGTGCGGACGCCGCGCGCCATCAGATGCTGGTTGAGGTATTTGACAACGAACGCGGAGCCGCCGCGAGGGAAGAACTGGACGGCGGTGTCGACGGTCAGGGGAGTACGGGGCACGGCTGGTCCTTGTGGTCGGCGGCGTGAAGGTGGAGAGGTCAGGCGGGAACGGTTTGGCGGTGCATGACGTTGGTCGCCTGGCCGGTGCGGGCGGCGGTGAGTAGGGCCTCGGTGGCGGCCACGGCGGCGGCGCCGTCGGCGAGGGTGACGAGGCCGTCGGTGCCGTGGCCGTGTAGCGCGTCGCGCATTATCTGGTTTTCGACGGTGAAAGGGGCTGGGCGGTCGGGTACGGGCAGGGATTGAGCCTGACCAGCGTGCACGTCGACGAATGTTTCCGTGTTGCGCTGTGATGCCGTGTTGGGGTGGAGCGTCAGGGTGAGATTCACCGCATCGGCGGTCAGGACCCCTGCTGGGGTGTGAACCTGGAGGGTGCGGTGTTTAAAGGGAGTGATCCAGTTGGCGTGAAGGTGGGAGAGCAGGCCGTTGTGCAGGCGCGCGGTCGCGGTGGCGGTGTCCTCGTGCGGGCCGACGATGCACGCGACGGCGGCCGTGATCGATGTGATGGGTTGCTGAGCGAGCCAGGCGGCGAGGTCGAGGTCGTGAACAGCCAGGTCGCGGGCGACGCCGACGTCGCTGATGCGGCCAGGGTGGGGGCCTTGTCGGCAGGTGGTGATCTGCCACAGGGTGCCGAATTCGCCGCTGCGTAGGCGGCGGGCGAGTTCTGCGGTGGCGGCGTTGTGGCGCTCGGTGTGGCCGACGGCTGCGATCACGCTGGCGCGCTGGAAGGCGTCGCCGATGCGCCAGGCGGCCTCCAACGTCGGGGCGAGGGGTTTTTCGATCAGGGAGGAGATGCCGGCGTCCGCGAGACGGAGTGCGATGGTTTCGTGTGTCGCGGTCGGTGTCGCGACAACGCAGTAGTCCAGGCCCAAATCCAGCAGGTCGCTGATGCATTTGACGGTGCGTAGGCCGGGAAAGGCGGCGCGCCGGGCCGGATCGGGGTCGGCCAGGGCGATGAGGTCGATCCCCGGCATGGTGGCCAGCGCTTGGGCGTGAACGGTGCCCGCCCAACCAAGGCCGATCACTGCAGTGCGCAGCTTTTTCACAGCACGATCTCCGTTACGGGTAGGAGGCTGGGACCCGTACGCGCTGGTGAGCGCCGTTCGGGTCCCGAGTCAGAGTCAGGGGCGGGAAGCAGCCGATGAGTTCCAGGCCGTGATCCGGCTCTGGCTGGTCTCCTCGCGCAGCCACGGGGGGATTGCCGCTGGTGTGGTGCTGACCCACTCGACGTAGCGGGCGATGCCCTCGGTGACGGACACCTTTGGCATCCACGCCAGGACGCTGGTCGAGCGGGTGATGTCGGCGCGGCCGCCGAGGGGGTCCTGCGCGGGACGGGGGGCGTCGACGACCTCGGTTTCGGGGAAGTGTGCCCGGACATGGCCAGCCACGGTGCGGATGGAGGTGGCTGTGCCGGTGCCGAGGTTGAGGGTCTGGCCGCTTGCCGCGGGGGCGAGCAAGGATCGGGTAACGGCCTCCGCAGCATCGTCTCGGTAGAGGAAGTCTCGGACCTGGCGGCCGCCGTTGTTGAGGATAAGCTCCTGGCCGAGAGCGGCGTACATGGTGAACTGGGCGATCACCCAGGAGGGTGCGGCCGGCTTAGGTACCTGGCCTGGACCATAGACGCTGAACGGGCGCAGCACCGTGAAGTCTCGGCCAGCCGGGGCCAGCAGCTGCCTAGTGTGGAATTCCGCCCACACTTTGGCGCTGGCGTACAGGTTGAGCGGGCGGACGGGCTGATCTTCGGTGAAGAGGCGAATCTGGTCGGGATCGGCGTGCGGATCTCCGCTGCCGTAGACCTGAGCTGTAGACAGCAGCACGAAGCGTCGCACGCCGGGGGTTTCGGCGACGGCGCGCAGGACCGTGTCGGTGCCGGCGAGGTTGGAATGGAAGTGTGTGGCGGGGTTGGTGGCGCAGCCGCCGACGGTGGAATGGGCGGCGGCGTGGATGACGTAGTCCGCCTGAGCCACCATGTCGCGCACCAGGGTTTCGTCGCAGATGTCACCGACGGTCAGCTGTGGGTCGTCTGGACCGGTGCCGAGCAGGCTGAGGGTGGTCGGCTCGTAGGCGCTCAGGTTGTCCAGGAGTGCGGGGGCGGCGCCCACGGCGTTGAGGATTCGGCGGACGGCTGTGCCAATGAAACCGGCGCCGCCGGTGATCAGCACGCGGGCTCCGCGCAGGTCGTCGAGGTGAGCAGGCGTCACGAGGTCTCCGTTTCGATAGGTCACCAGCAGACGAAGGTGCCGGTGAACTTGGTGAGGGCGAAGTAGTCGCTAGTGCGGATCACGGACTGAACCTTGCGGCGCACGCGGTCTTCCAATTCGGTGAAGAACTCTGCGGGCAGGTCCCGCCCTGGCCTGCTCGCGGCGCAGCAGTAGTTGTGGCCGCGGTAGAAGGCCAGAAAAGGTTCGGGATCGGCGAATTGGAGTTGGTCTTGCCACGTGCGCCGCTCGACGTGAGCGAAGTGCGGGGTGAGCTGCTCGGCGCCGTTGTCCAGCGAAATGCGGGCCTTGGGCGTGGCGCGGAACAGGTGGCGGGGGGCGTTCATTTCCCGCAGCGCGGAAAAGTGCACGGCGTACATCTCCACCATGGACTCGGGGTGGTCGGTCGCGAGGAGGAAACGGCCACCGGGGCGCAACACGCGCCGAACTTCGGCGAAGCATCGCTGAAGGTCAGGTACGTAGTGGGCCATGTAAACCGCCATGACGCGGTCGAAGCTGCGGTCGGTGAACATCGACAGATCATCGGCGCTGCCCTCGACCCAGTCGCACGGGGTAGCGACGCCAGTCAGACGCTGGCGGGCGGCCGCCAGCACGCCGGGAGCGATGTCCAGGCCCACCACATGACCGGCCGCCAGGTGAGGGCGGATCTGCTCGATAAGGAAGCCGTTGCCGCAGCCGAGGTCCAGCAACTCTTCGGTGCCGCGCAAGTCGAGCGCCTGAAGCAGATGGTCGTGCAGAGCCAGCGGGTTGGTGCGGTAGCGGTGGTGGGCCAGTTGGGTGGCATCCAGCATGCGGGTGTCGGTGAAGTAGACGTCGCGGGCGTCGTCGGCCGACAGCTCGAAGTGCTGATCGGGGATCACCGCGGTGGCGAGCCGATCGAGGAGCGGCGTGCGAAAGTCCATGGCAGTGGTGGCCTCGTGGTCGGGGTGAGATGGCGCGATGTCAGCGGGCGGCGGCCCACTTGGTGCCGATGTACTTGTGCGGCAGCAGGTCGCTGAGCGGGACTAGCACGCCGGTCCCGCCGTGGTCGAGCACCGTGGTCATCGATGGGCCGCCGTGGTCGATGAGCAGTTCGCGGCACAGCCCGCAGGGCGGGACGATGCGCGGCCCGACGCTCTCGCTTGGCTTTGGGTAGCGAACGGCGGCAATCGCCGTCAGCGGGGCGTTGGTAACGAGGCGGGCAGCCGCGACCGCGGCGGGTTCGGCGCACATGGCGGCCCGCCCGACCATGGCGTCCAGGTGGAGCCCGAGGTAGACCTGGCCATCCGCAAGCACCGCGGCGGCAATCTGGTGCCGCTCAGGCACATAGACGCGCCGGATCGCGGTAAATGCCTCGGTGACCAGGCGGCGCGCTACGGGGTCGGGGCAGCGAGACGCGGGATCGGTGACGGCGGTCGACGTCATGCGCCCACTCCCGCCAACGTGCCGTGGTCATAGTGGATCTTCGATGGTTGAGGGCCTCGCGAGTTCTGGTACTTGCCGTTGTAAAGCTGGATGCGTCCTACCGGTTCCCAGAAGGTGACTTGGGCGAGCACCATTCCGGCGTAGATGCGCAACGGTTCCACGACGTGGATCTGGAAGGTGGTCTGTCCGCACGAGCCGATGTCGATCAGGTCGGCGGTCATGTGCACGTACATGCCCAAGCGTGCGGTGCCCGAGCGTGCCTTGACGATCGGCGCCAGGCAGTCGCTGCCGATCACCTCCACGCTGGAGCCCAGATAGACGCGGTCGGGGCGCAGCATCATCCCGTCGTCCGGGATCGTGATCTCGGTGGTCGGGTTGGGCCGACGCGTGTCCAGGACGTCGCTGGTGTAACAGACCAGGGTGGGGCCGAGCGTCAGGTTGTAGCTGTTGGGGTTGACGTGGTCAGGGTTGAAGGGTTCGAGGGTCAGCTCGCCAGTTTCGCGACGGCGAACGATCTCCGGCCCGGTGAGGATCGACACGATACAACTCCGATCGGGGGAACGACGGGTCAGTGGCAGCACTTGGCCAGGTGGCTGGGCGGGGGTGTGGTGGCCTGGTCAAAGCGGCCGAAATGGCCGCGGTAGAGGCTGATGTCACCGGTGGTGGTCCAGAAGCTGATCTGGCCGATGACCATCCCGGCATAGACCCGGACCGGTTGAACCACCTCGATCTCCAACGTCCAGTGGTGGGCGGCGCCCGTGTTGCCGAGGTCTGCGGCGAATTGCACAAAGACGCCGAGCCGGCCGACGGAGGACCGTCCGATCAAGGTGGGAACGGTGTCCGTCCCACCGATGCGCTCGACGGTGGTGCCCAGATAGATGCGGCGGGGTTGCAGGACGATGCCGTCCTCGGGAATGACGAGCTCACGCAGCGGGTGCGGCTCGCGAGGGTCAATCACCGTGCTGTCGTGGGTGCGCAGTGTCGGCCCGAGCCGGTAGTTGAAGCTGCACGGGTTGACGAAGTCGTCGCGGAACGGCTCCAGGGTGATTTCGCCCAGTTCCCGTCGGCGGGCGATCTCCGGCCCGGTCAGGATCATGAGGCCACCTGCCGTGCCAACGTTCTAGCGGCCTGGCGCAGGTCCTCGAGTCCGCCGTCGTTGCGGACGTCGTGGTGGGAGTCAAGGGCGACCGAGGCCTCGGTGGGATGGTCGTCTTGTCCGGCTGTCAGGTCTCCACGCAGGTTCTTGCGGCCGAGGCGCAGCTCCTGGGCGGCGTGGACACGAACGAGATGGAAGCCGAGGTCCACCAGGGTGGCGGCGTCCGGGGCTCGCATGTCGTCACACAGCAGGACCGCTTCGGGGTAGCGCGTGGCGGCCTGCCGCACGCGACGAGCGAAGTTGTCGGTTAGGGCGTCGGGGTTGATGCGGCGCAGATGAGCGGCTAGGTCGTTAAGGAGTTGGCCGTCTTGCATGGTGGGGTCGAGCATCGGCTCGCCGGCCACGGTGTAGACCAGCGACTGGAGCTGGTAGAGCGGTGCGGCCAGCTTCACTACCACAGTCGGTCGATTGAGCCGGCTGAACTCTTCTACGAGAAGCCGGGCCAGAGTGGACTTGCCCGATCCGGGCGGTCCATGCAGTGCTAGTCGCATCGGGGCGCTCCAGGTACAAAGAGGTACTGGACATCGGTGCAGGACAGGCGAGGGATCACCGCCACGGCCTCGGCGGTATGCGTTCAACGCTGCCGCCTGCCGAACCGGCGCGGAAGCCTCTGGCGGGATGCTGGCCCTGTGCGCTGAAGAGCACTCAAGGAGCACTGCAAACACCCTTGCGGCGGGCCACCATGCGCGGCTCATCGCCCCCAATTCGAGGGTCACCACGGACGCGGAGAGCCCGCCTTACAGCACCGCCACGTGGCAAGGAGCTGGGCGCCGTCGAGGACGGTAGACGTTGGCGGGAGTCTGGGTTCACCGGTGGGCCGGTCGTCGTAGTACCCGCACTGCTAGCAGGAACAACCGTTCAATCACATGTAATATACTCATTGCATGTGATTGAACCGTGGCCATCCAGCCCTTTCCGGCGCGGTGCGCTGGCGTCACCTAGGTCGCGGCTATAGCCCGGAGAAAGGATCAGCCAACATGGCGAAGGTTCCTCACCTGGTGTGCGCCCGGGAAGTCCGCAACATGAACAGACGCGACCTCGCACGAGAGTTGGTGACCTTGAGCATCGCGCGCGGCGGTGCAGCCCTGGGAACAAGCCCAGACGGTGTCCTACGATGGGAAAACGGGCGCAGGCCAGATCGGCTGGCTCAGACGGTGATGGCGGAACTGTTCGGCATTGATCCCGCACTCATCGACGTGCATCCGTGGCCGCAGTGGCTCACCTTCGACCCCCTTCAACAGAATCCCGATCACCCCTGGACCTGCCTCGGCGCCCGAGAGGCCATCATCGAAACCGTCGGGAGTGACATGCACCGCCGGACCTTCGTCTACAGCTCGGCAGCCCTCGTCTCCACCCTCTTCGGTTGGGTCACCGCAGACCCCGCGGTCGCCGAACAACTCTCAGGCCGGCGCCTCGGCGAGGGAGCCATCAGCCTGATCGAACGCCAGGTGCGTGAACTTCGCCGCGCCGATGACGTCGACGGCGGGGGGACGCTGATCACACGAGCGGATGCCACCCTTACCATGGTGGCTGACCTGTTATCGAACCGCAGTTACACGCTGGCGCATGGCCAACGCCTGTACGCCGCCGCCGCGGACCTCGCCAGGATGCGCGCCTGGGGCGTCTTCGACGTCCATGATCGCTGCGATGATCGGACGTTCAGGACCGCCCTGCAAGCCGCGCACGCGGCAGACGATCGGCTCCTGGGCGCTCACATCCTCACCTTCTGGGCAGCGGCCGCATACAACTGCGACCGGCCCGCAGAGGCAGAGTCCCTCGCCTGTACCGCATTGGCCGAGGTTCGAGGCAAGGCCGCGGCACGCGTTGAAGCCCTCGTCTACGCACGCCGAGCCCGCGCACGATCTCACATAGGCGACGACGGCTGCTGGGAAGATCTTGACCGGGCCGAGCAGCTTCTGCACATCGCCAACCGCAACGCCGGCGACGAACCAGAGTGGGCGTACTGGTTTGATGAGAGCGAGTTCCAAGGCTCGCGAGCTTCCACCGAGCTCGCTATGGGGCACGCCGAGGAAGCCGAGAACACCTTCGCAGCCGCCGCTCGGATGTTCAACGGAAACGCCGTGCGCACCCACGCCCTATACCTCGTCCGGCAGGCTGACGCCCAACGACGGCAGGGGCATCTTGAACAGGCATGCGACACGGCTCACGCGGCCCTCGACCTCACCATGGAAATCAGCTCGCAGCGCACGATCGGCCCGCTTCGTGAACTGGCTGCGGCGATGCGCGCGCACCAAGAACTTCCTGCCGTGCACGACCTCCGCGAGCGCATCGCCTTTGCAGGCTGACAGACAGGCCCAGTGCGGACAACGCTCTTTCCGACATCCCCAACGCAACCGGCGAGCCTAACCAAAGGCGACCGGGCGCCGCCATTCTTTGAATACGCACGTGGGGACGTGAGCGGTGCTGTATGTGCATCTCAGAAGCGCGCCTACCCGCTGTGGCCGTTCCAAGGGCTGGCCAACGATGGGTGTATACCCTCACGGTGATTGGGATTGCATGCTTGCCTGCGCAGCGGTCCGGCGGTTCGCCTCTACGGCCAGTCCCGCTCGATGCCGACGCTGAATACACGCTGGATAGATCGTCCTTCGTGCGATGACAGAGCTCTGCGCTGCGGTAATCTCTTCCTTCCCCTCAACGGAGGGAGGGACAGAGAGGGTAGAGCGGGCGCATGGTGGATCGATTCAGCACGCACGACATCGAACTCGGCGACGACCTCGTGATCAAGCGATTCAGGTCGTGGGGTCGAGGAGAGCCCCAGCGGGAATGGGCGGCGCTGAAGCTCCTCGCCGAACACGCGCCTGGCCTTGCGGCCACGCCTGTCCGAGCCGCGCTCGACGCCTGTCCCCCCACGGTCGTGATGACCAGGCTGCCCGGCCGCGTTCTGCGTGGCGAGCACGCTATGGACGAGCAAGTCCGCGCGATGGCCGCCGCTCTGGACCAATTGCACCACGCGATCCCCGCTCAAGCGGTTGCAGCGCTCGAGCCTGCCGCGTGGCGGCCTGCCGCAGCCGTGGACAAGGTCCGCGCCTGGGCTGACAAGCAACCTGACCTGGGCGACGACTCTCTGGTACGGCAGGCGTTCCGAGCAGGCGTCGCCTGGCTGGCCTCATCCGCCCCTGACAGGCTCACCACCAACCCGTTGCCTCCTGTTCTCGGGTTGGCTGACGGAAACCACGCCAATTACCTGTGGGATGACCAGGAGCGCCGAGTACGGCTCGTCGACTGGGAAGACTCGGGTCGCAGTGATCGAGCCTTCGAGCTTGGCGAGGTGGCCGAGCATATCTCCCGTGTCGACGGTATCCTGGACGTAGAGCGACTTCTGGCCTGTATCGACCTGAGTCAGCCGGAAGCCGAGCGGGTACGGGACTTTCGCCGCCTGTCCGCTATGGGATGGTTCCTGATGCTTGGCCCCGATGGGCCAGCAACGCCCCACAACCCGCCAGGCACCTTGGAGCTCCAGGCCGAACGGGTTCTGCATCTGCTCAGCTGACAACCCGAAGAGGTCCTGACGGAGAAGGTGGAGCTCGGGGCACCGTGGGAGTCCATCGAGGTCAAGCTGTCGGTGCCCGCCCGCCGCGTCGTCCAAGAGGCCGCAGGGTCAGGCGGCGCCGAACAACTCCAGACAGGCGGGAGTGACCCCCCTCTACTGACACACCGGCCACGCGGTGCGTCTCCCAGGCCGCCGCGTCCAGCAGCATGCAGTGCTCGATCGTGCGGACCCCGTCGCGGTCGTAGGCGCGGCGGCCGTTGTAGACGTAGCCGAGCTTGCGCGACACGGTCTCGGAGGCAATATTGCCTTTGACGTACGACGTGTGAGCTTCGAGCGCGCCCAGGTGGGCGAACGCGAACTCGAGGATGGCGGCGCGGGCCTCGGTGCCGTAACCCTGCCCTTGGTGGCTACGGGTGATCCACGAACCGGTCTCGACGTCGCGGACGACCGCGAAGTTGTTCGCCCACATGTTCTGTACGCCGATCGCGACGCCGCCCAGGCGGATGGCCAGGTGCAGGTCCCAGCTCGTCGGCTTCCAGTGGGCCAGGGCCCGCCAGTGCTTCTGCAGCAGGTGCCGCTCCCGGTCGGGTGACGGCTCGTACAGGTACGACTTGTGGTAGCGGGGTTCGTCCGCGGGTTGGATGTCACCGGAGGCGCGGGCGAGATTCATCAGGTCGCGGGTGTCGGCTATCGCCAGCTCCAGGCGCGCCGTCTTCAGGCGCATGCCGAGCAGTGGCCAGACGCCGGCCAGGTCCTCGCTCATGGCTCAGTCCCTCCATGGCGGCTGCCCGTCCAGGCAGTCACACCATGCGCCGGAGCCTAGCCCAGGACTCTCCTCTCCCGCGTCTCATTCGGTCACGGGTCGAGCACTGTCCGCTGATCACGGGACCGGCGCCGAACAGCTCCAGGCGGGCCGGGGCGATCCCCTCAACTGAGACGCCCGGCGCGCGGTGCGGAGTCACGCAGGGTCGCACTGGAGCGTGGTCGTGCCGAGCAGGGCGCGCAGGCTGATCTCGCCTTGACGGACTGCGGCGGAGAGGGCTCTCCTCCGCTGGGGCCGATGCGTTTGCAGATCAGTCGGTGCGCGGCTCGGCACGCGAGGGTGAATGCCCGGACAAGTCCAGGGCGGAGCGCCGCGTCGTGGGGCAGGTCGGGGCTCCACGGGTCGCCGTACACGAGGATGATGAGATCCATCCGGGTTCCTCTCATATCGCGTAGGCCCGGGGCAGCGGATTCAAGTGGGTGGCGTGGAAGGGGCGAAGGGCAACCTCCTGGCGGTAGAGCTCGTAGACAAGCAAGTCGTGGTTGGGCCGCTGGATGACCTCCACAACACCGGCAGCCCGCATGGGCGGGGTGATCTCCACGCACAGGCGCGCCTGCCAGCACTCCTGACCAGACTCATCTCTGCCGCGGACGAACTCATAAGCAGGGTGGCGCCTGCGGAGAGCGGAAAGTCGCAGGTGGGCGACTGTTGTGGGGTTCATGGGTGATCACCGTGTTGCGCTGTGGGGAAGAAGGCGGCCGGAAGTTGGATCTCGCAGCCCACGGCCGTGCTGGTTCCCGTCGTGGGCTGCGAGTCGAGGCGGCGCGGGCCCGAGGGAATGGAACGGGGATAGTCGGCCCGCGCCGTAGTGCGCGGCCGGCAAGGGGCAACTCCCCTATCCGCGTGCCGGTCCGCGCCAAGACGTGGCGTAGCTTCCCCGCCCGCGCGCGGGGCCGCCTGCCCGGCCACGTCTCGCTTGATCACCCGAACACCTCCTGAAGGAAGCCGGGGGGTATGTGGACGACAGTGGGCGGGTGCGCCGGGACGGCCTCGGCCAACGCGAGCAGCAACGCCTGGTCAACGTCGAGGACGTTGCGCCACAGCTCGCGGAGGCTGCGACCCACTACCGGTGTGTTGACGTCCATGGCGTACGCCGGGAACGCCCGGAACTTGCGGCCCCAGGGCTCCCACATCACCTGCCAGCGGCCGCCCCACGACGCCTGCAACTGCGCGGCCAGGAACTGAGCTGTCTCGTCACTCAGGACCTCGGCGTTGCCCGCGGCGGGCTTGTCGTTTGGGGACGGGTCAGTAGGTACGTCGGTCGTCATCAAGGACCTTGGGTGTCAGGAGGGTGGAAGGTGACAAGGAACGTTCGAGGTGGCCGGTTCACCGTCGCTGCGGAGCGACACAATGGGCGGCGTGGCGGGCGGGCAGTCCTCGCCCTCCCGGGCGGGCCAGGCGAGCGCCTGCCACACCACGCCCACGGCGTGATCCTCGGCCGCCGTGCTCATCGCGGTCATGAGGAACAGGCGCGCGGCAGCGTCGTACCGCGCGGTGGGCAAGTTGAGCGTGCCGCTCGCCTGCCACGTCTCGCCCCGGTCGATCGACACGAGAAGGGTGAGCCAGGTCGACCCACCGGGAAGCACCGGGACGCCGGCCGAGCGCGCGCGGACCTCGTGACGATCCGCGTCAAGAGCCTGCATCGTGTGCCGCTCCTCACATGCGGTGAAGGGGTCCCATCCACCCTGGAGTCGCGTCGAGTGCTTGGGAACGCCATCCAGTAGGGCAGTCAAGGGGCAGATCGGGGGCAGATTCGCGGGCCTGCCGATGCCCTCCTGTGCGACGATGCCCGCGAGGAGGTGCGCCATGGCGGATCCCAACGTGCTGCTGCAGCGGGCGCGTGAACGGGTGCCGTCGCCGTCAGCGCCTGGGGAGTCCGCGTCACGGCAGGACCTCGCGGATCTGGTCAACGCCTGGATCCTGAACGAGCGCAAGCGCGATGTGGGCCTGACAGCCAACTACATCGGCAAGCTGGAACGCGGTCTGGTGCGCTGGCCCAACTCTGATTACCGGGCCGCCCTGCGCGCCATCTGTGGGATAGACGAGGACAAGGACCTCGGATTCGCCCGCCCAGGGCGCCGCAATCCGCCAACTACCGTTGCAGATGTGGATCGCAAGCAGTTCATCCGCACCGCGATGGGGGCAGCCGCCGCCGTTCCCCTCGCCGATCTGACCATGCCTGGCCAGACCCTCAGTCCGCCCGCAGCCGTCCAGCCCTCCGACATCGCCGAGCTACGGAACATCGCCCACGTGTTCACCACCTGGGATCACACCTACGGCGGCTGTCTGGTCCGCGAGGCGGTCAACGCGCAACTGCGCTTCGCGCTTGGGCTGCTCAAGCAGTCGTGCTGCCCAACCAAGCTTCACGATCCGTTGTACTCGGCGGTCGGCTGGCTCAGCCACGCGGCCGCGTTTATGGCGTTCGACGCCTACGCCCACGACGACGCCCGCAAGATGTTCGCTGTCGCCCTCACCTGCGCCGAGGAGGCGAACGACTGGCACCTACGGGCGAAGGTGCTTTCCAGCATGGCGAGGCAAGCCATCTGGGTCGGAGACGCCGACAACGGGCTCACGCTCGTGGAGTTCGCTCTCGTCCGAGCCGACCGGCTCACCGCCGGCGAGCGCGCCATGCTGCGGTCCGCCCAGGCGCGGGCGTTCGCCAAACTCGGCCGCGTGTCGGAAACATGGGAGGCCGTCAAGGAGGCAGACAAGGAGTTTAACCGTATCCACCCCGGCGAGGAGAAACCGTGGATGCGCTACTACGACGCCGCCCAGCACCAGGGGGACACCGGTCATGCGGTGTTCGACCTGGCGATCGACGGCCGGCCTCTGGGCAAGGTGATCGATGGGAAGGTCATCGATGAGGCGGTCAACGCCGAGTACGTCGCCGAGGCATCCGCCAGGCTGGCCGGCGCGGTGGAAGGGCACACCGCCGCCTACGTGCGGTCCCGAGCGATCAGCGGCATCAAGCTCGCCTCCCTGACCATGGCGGCCGGAGACCCGGAGGAGGCCGCAGCCATTGGCGGGCGTGCGGTCGCAGACGCGGGCACGGTCCGATCCCGTCGCGCCCAGGACGACATGCGCGAACTCGCCCAGTTCGCCCGCCCGCACGAGAAACGAACACCGGTGGCCGAGCTGCGGCACCGCATCCGGGCGGCGGTCCAGCCGTGAGCATGACCAGCAGCGCCGAGGTGGCAGCTCGGGACGTGCTCGGCGCGGCCAGCCGCCGCGCCGAGCTCGACCCGGCTGGGGCCGAGCTGATCCGGCTCGGCGAGAACGCCCTGTTCCGACTCCCGGGCGGCATCATCGCCCGCATCGCCCGCGCCGGCCAGGCCGCCGCCGTGGCGCGCGAGGTGGCGGTGGCCAGATGGCTGGAGACCCACGACGTGCCCGCGGTCCAGTTGTGGCCCGGCGTCGACCAGCCCGTCGAGGTGGACGGGCGCGCGGTCACCTGGTGGCGGGAGCTGGCGCCGCACAAGCATGGAACCGCGCTGCAGGTGGCCACCGCGCTGCGCCGCCTGCATGACCTGCCGCCGCCGGTCGAATGCGACGTCGGCCGCCTGGACCCGTTCGTGCGGCTGGGCGAGCGGATCGACCGGGCCACCACGCTCCGCAAGGCGGACCGGCATTGGATGCGCCGCCACCTAGCCGAGCTCGAAGCACGGTACGCGGAACTGCCCGAAGGGCTACCCGAGAGCGTCGTGCACGGCGACGCCTGGATCGGCAACGTCGTCTCCACCGACGACGGCCAGGTGGTGCTGCTCGACTTGGAGCGCTGCTCGATCGGCCCGCCCGAATGGGACCTGACCTCCACAGCCGTGAAGGCGTTCAGCATCGCCGGCATCACGGCCGAGGACTACGGAACCTTCGTCAAGGCGTACGGGCACGATGTCACCGCGTGGGCCGGGTTCGAGACGCTGCGGGACATTCGCGAGTTCCGCATGACGTGCATGGCCGCGCAGGTCGCCGCGGAGAACCCGGCGCGGCGCGACGAGGTGAAGCTGCGGTTGGCGTGCCTGCGTGGCGAGCGCGGGCCGCGCCCGTGGCGGTGGACACCTGTGCCTTGAGAGGCTGCGCGCATGAGTCTCCCACGGGCATCCCGACAACCGCTCTTGAGTGGCTCAAGGGACGGTTTGACTCGCTCACGGAGCAGCGCGACCGCGCCCTCAGCGAGCGCGACAAGGCCCGGGCTGAACGCGACCGGGCAGTCAAGGAGCAAGACAGGTTGCGGGGACAGCTGCGCAGCGCGACGGCTGAACGAGACAAACTCCGTGCCTACGTCGCACAGGTAGATACGCTGTTTAACCAGTTGGGCCGCGGCGCCTGACGCCTTCGGCGCGAGGTCTAACGCACTGCTTGCTCACCACGACGCCGAGAGGGGACGGATAGGCGCGGTATCGCGCCCCCTGCTTCGTAGCGAGCGGTCAGCTAAACCTGGCCGTCGCTGCGCACCTGCTCGGGAACGAGCCTCCGGCGAAGCCCGAGCAGAAGCGGGCCATCGTGATCGAGCCGAAGAAGACGCTGTCGTCCGCACAGCCACCTTGCGGGGCCTGCACCTGGATGACCCTCAGGAAGCTGGTGGCGTACTTGATGCCAACCGCCGTTCCATCGTTCGCATTGAAGTCGCAGACGGTGACCCGCTTTAGGCCGGCATAGACGATGGCCTCGCCCTCCTGGCTGTTCCCGTCGACCCAGGCCGCACCCGGTGCCATCGTGTGAGTGGCGGCCTGAGCGGACAGGGGGCCTCCAGCGAGGAGGGCCGCCCCGGTCAGAGCGGCGATTGCGATCGCACGACACGTGCGGGATCGCGATATGAACGGCCTGGACATGACATTCCCTCTCGTGGACAGCGAATTGTGACCACTTGAGTTATCCAGGTGCTAGTTGCGCTCGCTGTGACACGTACGGTGACCAGTGGCGTACCCGGTTCCCCTACCAACAGCTGTGACCTGGCATGCCGTTCACTGTGACGTCACACACCTTCCTCTAGCGGCGCGAGCCCAGCCGCTTCTCGGCGACGACCAGGGGGCGCCGCTCCTCGTGCCCACCCCCGCCGTCGTCAACGAGGTCCGACCGGGCAGCGGGGTGGGCGCGACGAGGCCGGCTGGCGGGTACGCTCATCGGCGTTCCGTGCCTCCCGGTTGGGCGTACGCGGCCAGCTCGGCGGCGAAGCCATCGCTTTGGTTCTCGACGGACCTGTAGAGGATCTTCGCCGGGCGGGGCCGGTTCGGCGGGTAGGTCGCCTGCGGCTGCGGTCGCGTGTGTAGCCAGCCATCGACCGCCTCGACGAGCTGGTCCGACGTGGCAGCACGCTCTCCTCGAAGTAGGTCAGCGTCAGACTCTCGGGTTCGACGTTCTGCAACCGCTGGACGGCGACGGTCCCGCCGACCAGGCTCCAGCCGTACGTGCAGCAGCCGCCGCTCCTCGTCCGGCATGGCAGGGCAGGACACGGCCAGCCAGCACGAGCGGGCTGGCCGTTTGACGCGGGCCAGTTCGGCGCGGACGACCCCCAGCTCGCGCAGCAGGCGGGCCGGCGCGCCGGGGAAGGCGGCGGAGTCGGTGACGGTCACCGGCGGTCCTCCCCGCCCACGGTGAGGCGGGGGCGCACCCCGCATAGCGGGCAACGGCGTGAGGCACCGCCCTGCCGCTTGAGCGCTCGCTCCCGGTCTCGGCCGCCCGGCCAGGTGCGGGCCAGGCGCCAGCCGATCCCTGCCGCGCGCACCACAGCCAGCAACCGCGAGCCCCGTCCGGCGGCGTGGTCGGCCAGGCGGGCCCGCAGGTCGCTGGTCCAGCCGGTGTAGTGGCCGGCGTGCCGGTAAGCCTGATCGAAGTGCAGCAGGTACACCACCGGGCTCACCACGGCGGGCGGCGGGTCGACCGGGATTCCGCGGACCGGCGCCGCCGTCATCGTCGTGCCGGTCATGTGCGCACCTGCCAGCTGCTGGCTTGCTCAATGGCGGCGAGGTCCTCGCGCGTGGCGGTGACCAGCCCGGCCAGGCTGAGCCAGAACACCCAGACCGGCGCGATGCCAGGGCTGGCCCACCATTCCGCGTCGGGGAGCTCGCCGCGGGCGTAAGCCGCGGTTCGGACGACCAGCGCCTGCAACTGGCCCCGGGTCAGCCAGCGGGCGCGGAACGCCTGACAGGCCCGGGCGGAAGGCGCGCCGTCCGCCCGGGCCTGGTAGACGTGCCACTCATGACCGATGCCTTCGGGACCGGTCTGGCGACGGCAGCGGTCCTCGCGCCAGCGGCACACCAGCAGGTCCAGGTGGACGGCCTGCAGTCCGACCTCCTTCAGCACCGCGTCCCTGGCAGCCTTCTCGGGAACAGCGTGCTCGTCGAGGTGGCCGGCGAGCCCGGTCACGCCCCCCGGCGGGGTAGCACGGTCGATGACCAGCAGGCGGCTGCTGGAGTCTCGGACGAGCACACCGACGCGGGTGTTGTCGCAGCGCCTGACCGTCTCACCGCCGTGTTCCGCCTGGGCGCGCCGGTCCTGTTCGTTGTAGAACGCACACCAGCCGCACGTGCAGGCGCCAGCTGTGACGGAATCGTGGTAGATCACCAGCGCTTCGAGCTCGCAGGCGGGCATCTCCGGCGGCGGCACGCTCGGGTAGTAGCGATCATCGGCCGGATGCTGGGTCGCGTCCATCGGGTCGTTGGGGTCCCGACGCGCATGCAGAGTGGTCGGGTCGAAGCCCGGGTTGGGCTGCGTCATGATGAGATCTGCCTCCCTGATCTTTCTGGGATCGGAAGTGGGGTGTGCGGGCGCGCCCGCCGTGGAGGTCTTGGCGGATCGGCCGCGGTGGCGCGCGCCCGTCTGGGTTGATCAGTCGGCGGCGATCTTCGCGCCGTGCAGGGCGGCGCGCGTCGCGAATGCCTCGCCGTCGTTGATCATCGTCGTCTCCTACCGGTCGTGGACCGAGCAGAGTCAGGCGTTTCGGGCGGCGAGCAGGGCGCAGGCGAGGCCGGTCAGCGCCGACTGCACCAGTGCCTCGCCGCCCGTCGGGCCGTCTCCCTGACTCTTGACCAGCGCGTTAGCCGCCTCCAGGTGGCGGAAGACCTGCCGGTCCAGATGGGGTGGAGGGCGTGCAGGATGGCCAGCAGGGTGTGTGCGATGGCCGCTTCCTGGGGATCTGCCTGGCCCTGCTGGACGTGGTGGCGCAGCTGGTCACTGGCCATTGCCAGACGCTCACCCGCACGCCGGTCGCCCAGCAGGGCACCGGCCGAGCCGAGCACGGCGTCGACGACGGCTCGATCGACCGGGTGAGTCAGCAGATCGTTGTCCTGGCAGGCCCGCTCGGCGGTCGCCGCCAGGTGCTGCCGGGCGGCGACGAGCATGGGGGACGGGATTGTCGCAGCGGTCATGACGGAGACCTTCTCTTCCTTGATCAGTTGTGAACCTGTGGTGGTGGTGCACGCCGGGCAGTCGCTGCGCGGGGTGGCTGATTGCTGGCTTAGTGGAACAGGCCGTCCTGTCTGGCCTTGCGCCGCTCCCTGTGGGTGCGAGCGGGCCACGACGAGCTCGGCGACGAGGCGAGCCAGGCGAGGCCGCGGCGGCCCGCTACAGGTAGTGCCAACGGTCGCCGCGGCGGTGCGCGAAGCGAATGCCATGGTCGCGCAGGCGCCGGACCTTGAGCAGTGCTCCGCCCTCCCGGACTTCCAGCACCTGCACGCGATCTTCCTTCTTGATGAACAGAAACTGGCCGGCTTGAACATCAGCGGCATCGAGGTCATCAGGCGCTGCCCCCAAAGGGGTGCACTTGCGCACCAGCCTGTCCAGGCGCCGGTACTTCTGGGTGGTGCTGTGGCCATCCCACAGCGGCCCATCCGGGTACGTCATCCTCGGCACGTGGGGAAACAAGACCAGGTCCTCCGAGTGGAGATGCCAGGACATTTGTCCCTGTGGGGTGTGCACGTAGAGCAGGGCCATCCCCGGCTGACTCGGGTCGCCGTGAACGATGCAGGCGGGGTGGTGGCCGGTGAGAAATGCGAGCAGGGCGGCTCGTTCCTGATAAACCGGTCGGTCGTCTGCGGCGATCTCGGCCGAGGCGGGTGCGCAACTCTGCGGGGTCTTCACCAGGTGCTCCTTGTCAATGTGTCGGATCAGAACAGGCGAGGTTTGGCGCCGCGGTGAAGGAGGGCGGCTATGCGATCTGGTTGCGGTGCGCGAGCTGCGCCGGTCTTCCGAGGAACTCGAGCAGGATGTCGCCGTGGCACTCACGGTCTTCCTTGCACCTCCACCAGGCGGTCTCTGGTCACGAGGCCACCAGCTTTCGCAGCTGAGCGAACTTCTCCTGGCGACTGCCCTTGACGGCTGTATGCCGGACGCAGGCGGGCGTGCTAGTGTCCGGCGGGCCATAGCGGGCGAAGATGCCGATCGTCACCGGCGTGCGGATCCCAGGGAAGATGCGGGAGGGCACAGGCGCCTGGTGGCCCTCAGGTGACAACTCCACGATCCAGCCCTCGTCGGCCACGCGCCGCAGGTGCTCCCGCATTCCGGCGAAGGCGCCGCCGATCAGGTATGCGTGGGGGGTGAGCAGCGCTACCGCGCCGCCCGGGTCACGGGCCTCCAGCGCTTGCCAGACCGCCCACCGCCAGAAGAACGTCCACAGGTTTGACAGCTTGCCGTCCGTGCGGCCGTTGGTGCGGAAATCGTCCATGCACGGCCGGGGCAGCAGTTCCGGCATACCTGCGGTGCGGCGCTGTTCCAGCCAGGGCGCTCGTCCCTTGGCGTGCTCGCTGTAGGGCGGGTTGCCGATGATGATCAGTGGTACGGGCTCGTCCAGCCTCTTGGCCAACGCGGGCGGCATGTCACCGGCGAGCGCGTCGCCGACGATGATGTTGTCGTCGAGCCAGTCGAAGGGACGGCGGCCGTCGATGTCGAGCCAGCAGCCCGCCTTGGCGACCTCCACGGCGACTGGGTCGAGGTCGACGCCGAACACGGAGCGGCTGTAGACCTCGGGAAGTACGGCCAGGATGTCGCCAGGCGAGGGGTCGGGACGTCCGGTGACCAATGCCGAACACACCACAGCCAACCGCGCGGCGGCCCATTCCAGGAGAATCCCGGCTCCACAGGTCGGATCTAGGACCAAGGTGTCGAGCGCGTTGTCGGGCACGACGACCAGTTGGCCGCGTAGGCGAGGCTCGAGCCCCTCCAAGGTGAAGCGAGCCAGAAACAGCGCCACATCCTCCGGGGTGAAGAACGTGCCATGATGAGCGCGGTGCTCATCGTCCAGCACCGCCTCGTAGGCGGCACCAAGCTCGGCCGGCCCCCAAACGGACAGGTCACCGAGCGGGCCTAGATCCAGTACCACCGCCGGCACGTCGAACGGAGGAACGAGACCGCGCGCGGCCGCGCACGCGTTGACCAACTGCCGCATCGCTGCCCCAGGGTCTCCCGTACGCTGCAGGAGCTCGCTCAGCGTCCGTCTGTCCGTCATCTCGCCGGTGACCCCTTGCGATCTGCCGAGCACGTGGTCCGGCTCGGAGGAGGACCGCCGCACTTCGAAACCACCGTCGTGATCTTCGGCATCTCGGCGCCCAGAGTGATCTCTATCTGCAGACGCTGCTCGATGGCGGCCTGGTGCTCGGGCGGCGCCTGACGCGCCAGGCGGGCCAACTCCAGCAGGACCAGCGTGCCGCTCATCCGGTCGATGGTGATGTGTGCGGCCAAGCGATCCATCACGCCCTCCCTGTCGCCCAGGCTCGACCTGGCGAGAGGCAAGCCTTCGACGTCGCAGGCGTGGCGTGGGGGCATTCTGGGTGAGGTGTCGTACACCAGTGCAGCCCGGCGAAGGTGATCCCGCCGGGTGCGGCCGCGCCCAGAGCGAGACCACGGGCCAGAGCGTTGAACGCCTCGGCGCAGTGACGACCGCCGAACTGAAGATCATCACCATGGGTCGCGATGATCTCCGCGGCCTCTTCGGCCGCGCGTTGGCGCTGATCGTCCGTCAACGACTTCAGTGCGTCGATCTGGAGGGGTACGGCCAGTTGCAGTGTCAGTTTGAGGATGAATGTTTGATCAGATTGCATGACCGGCCCTGATGAGAGACTCGTGGATCTTGCGGGGGTGAAGGGCAGTTGAGCCGTCAGTCAGGGATCGCCGCTCTGCCCAGGCACGGCCACAGGCAGAACCAGGCGGAACCATGACCGTGTGGCGCCCTCGGTGTATTCGGTGCCGCTCACGGTGGCCACGGCGCGGACAATGGAGAGCCCCCGGCCGTGCTCGGCCGGCGCCCACCCCGTGAGGGCCGAGTGACCCTCAGGCAGCTCGCCCTGGTCGATCACCGACACCTGAACCCATCGGCTGGGGACGTATTCGCAGCGAACCGTGAACGTGCCGCCCTCCAAAGCGGAAGCGCTGTGGCGTACGGCGTTGCCAGCGAGCTCAGAACCGAGCAAGACCGCCCATTCTGCGCAGGGACAGTCGGCGAGGACGTCTGCCAGGAAGGTGCGGACGCGGTGAACTTGTGATGGGAGTCCGGGAAAGCTCTTCTCGCGCGTTCTACGCCGAGTCGTCATCGACAGGTCTGCAAGGACCTCGTCGGGGCTGGCATCGTCCGGAATCGATAGGCCGCGGGCTTCCAGGAACTCGACCAGGTACTCCGCGGGCCTGGCCTCGTGCCGCTGATCGGCCGCGACTGTGGCCCGAACGTAGGCCAGCAGCGACTCGCAGTCCTCCACGGCCAGCCGGCTGTCACCCGGGAGCGTGCCCGTGAGAGCTGTTGCGCTGGGCATCCCGTAGCCTCCCTCCCCTGATCAGAGGTGCTCTACGGTTCTACGATAGATTGCACTAAACAGATGCAATATATCTAACATGATAGTTGTATGTGCTCGCTTCTTGATCTTCCGCGGTTCGGAGGGGGTCGTGCGCTGGGTCGCGTGCGGAGCTCGGACGCATGGCAATGCCCCGACTGTAGATGTATTCTACTACTAAAAATGACGAGAGGACCTCAGATGCCTCCCAACCAGACACACCAGCTTGACCCGGTCCACGCTCTGCGCGCCATCGCCAGTTCTCTGACCGCCGTCGCCGACCGGATCGGTTCCTCGGGCGGCGCCCTCACCACTCAGCTGCCCGCCGACGAAGCCGTCGGCGGTGCCGAGCACCTGATCGACGCGATCGACGTTCTCCGAACACGCTGCCCTGCGACGGCCGCGATCTACGGCGCGATCCGTGAACTGGCCACCACGGCACGGGCGTACCTGACCATCGCACAGACAACGTCCGACATCGATACCTCGCCGATGTGGCGGCACCTCGCCAGCGCCACTGCTGACTACTTGTCCACGTTGCCTGTGGATGACCTCCAGACCCTGGCCCACCAGAACGGCTTCGTCCATCCCGAGTTCGTGGGATGGACCGCCGGCCGCAAGCGCCATCCCCTGGTGCACTGGCTCGATCCGGCCTATCCGGCGGACCACCCCTCCAAGATCGCGATCCAGGCAAGAGCACTCGAGCGGCGCGGTGTCGTCGCCACCTCTACGTGACCCACTGCGGCTTACGGTTTTCGCCTCACCGCCTCCGTGCGGCCCTCCTCCGGGCCGCACGGGCGTTCACTCCGACCCCCGAAGGGCAATCACGCGGTGACTGATCTCCTGATTCGCCACCCGCCGGTCCGGCCGCGACGTGGCTTCCCCACACCGCGACCCGACCAAGCCGAGGTGCTGGCCAAGCTCGAGCGCGTCTTTCGCGATCACGACCGTGCTCAGGCGGTCATGGCTTGTGGCAGTGGCAAGACCTTTATTTCTCGCTGGCACGCCGAGCGTTCCCAGGCGCACTGCACGCTTGTCCTGCTGCCGTCGCTCTCCCTCATCACGCAATTCCTGCGCGAGTGGCGCCGTGCCGGCAATTGGCCCTTCGACGCTCTCGTGGTCTGTTCCGACCCGTCCACCGCAGCCGGCGCGGACAAGAGTGGTGCTGACGACGTTGCCGATGGACTAGACCTGCTCGGCGCGACTCAGCGCGCTCCGGTCACCACTTCCGCCCAAAAGGTCTCGCATTTCCTGACGACCACCTCCTCGGCACGACCTCAGGTGGTGTTCTGCACATACCACTCGCTGCCGGTGATCCGGGACGCGCAGCGCATCGCTGCCAACCAGCACCGTGACGCCGGATTTGACCTCCTTGTCGCCGACGAGGCGCACCACCTGGGAGGCCGCCCCCGCGAGGACTTCCGCCTGGCGCTGAACCCCCACGCGATCCTCGCGCGCAAGCGGCTCTTCATGACCGCCACTCCCTACATCACCTCCCGCCCAGAATCGCTGTCGATGAGCGACGAACGCATCTTCGGCCCTATCGCGGCCCGCCTCACTTTCAGCGCCGCCATAGCCCAGCGACTACTGACCGACTACCAGGTCGCCGTGATCGCCGATCGGTCTCACGACAATCGCGCTGGTCTATCAGAGGGTTCGCAGCTGCTCTCCGCCGTCATGGCCGCCGTCCAGCAGCACGGATTGCGCCGCATCATCTCCTTCCACGGCCGCGTCGACAAGGCCGCGGCCTTCGCTACAGCGCTCGTCGGCAAGCGCTTGCCAGACGGGCGCCTCCTTCGAGCCCGGCACCTCAGCGGGGACATGCTCGCCGAGCAACGTGCCCACGCTCTTTCCTGGTTGGCCAACGACGACCCGGAAGAAGTCCGGGTCGTGTCCAACGCCCATTGCCTGGCGGAGGGCGTCGACGTGCCCGCCGTCGACGGGGTGGTCTTCGCCGATCCCCTGAGCAGCATGACCCGGATCATCCAGGCCGTCGGGAGGGTCATGCGGCCTGCACCGGGCAAACAGATCGGCACAATCGTGGTTCCTGTCGCTCTGTCGGCCGATGGCGACGACGACAGCACCCTGTTGACTGGTCCTTTCGCGCACGTCTGGTCGGTGCTGCGTGCGCTTCGAGCGCACGACGAGCGCCTGGCGGCCGACATGGACCGCGCCAAGAGCGCTCACTCCAGGCGTGGCACCGCTCCAGCTCGGCTCAGCCGCGTCAGCTTCGTGCTTCCCGGCAACATGGACGAAGCCTCCCTTCGCCTGCGGCTGGTCCAGGAGGTGGGTTCTCAATGGGCGGCCTTCTACGGGCTGCTGCAGGACTACGCCGACCGGCACGAGGGCCGTGTCGTGCCATGGCAGGCGAGCTGGCGGGGCGCTCCGCTGGGCAACTGGTGTGAGCAGCAGCGTGTGGCCTACCGGGAGAAACGACTCCCTGCGGACCGGGCTCGCCTGCTGGAGCAGGTGCCCGGCTGGACCTGGGAACGCGAGGACGGGTACTGGCAGCAGACTCTGAAGATTCTTACCGCTCTGGCGCGCGAGCGGGGAACGTTGCTCCAGGATCCGGCCGAGCCTTCGATCTATGACGGGCTGAAGGCCGCCGAGAACCGTCACCTTGGCCCATGGGTCGCACGACAACGGCAGTTGTACCGCGACGAGATGCTCAGCCGTGATCGTACCCGTCAACTGGCTGCACTTCCGGGATGGCGCTGGGACGGAGGGCTGCCCGCCGACGACGTGGCCATGATCCAGGCTCTGCGGCTATTCTGCGAGTTCGAGCACCATGCCGACGTGGGCGAAGCTCATATGGAGAATGGCCTGCCCCTGGGCCGCTGGGTGTGGGCCGTGCGACGGCGGAAGCTGACCGGCCGACTTCATCCCGCCCTCGAAGAGGAGATCATCGCTGCCACCCCGTACACGGCCAACGGGGAGCCCAGCTTCCGCTGGCAAGTGAGCGAAACACGGTGGCGCCTCGCGTACTCCGCGCTCCAGCGCTACGCCCGACGGGAAGGGCACGCCACCCCGCCCAGCAGCCAGATCGAGGAGCTGCCCGACGGCGCTATACACCTGGGACGCTGGACAACCCGGCAACGACACCTCTACCGGAAGGGGCGCCTGGACCCTCAGCTTGCGACCTGGCTGAACGCCGTACCCGGCTGGAAATGGGAAGTGCCGTTGACCCGAGTGGAATACGGAGAGCCTCTGGACCTGGGCGGCCACCCACACGGCACAGCGAAAGGAATCGCCGCCCACTGTCCCTGCGAGCTATGTCTCGACGCCAGGCGCACCCGAGATCGCGAGCGCCTTGCGCAGCAACGACAACTGGTCGATCCCGTCCCGGCCGGCCCTGCTCAGCGCCACGTGCAACACCTTGAAACGTCCGGTGCCAAGCGAACCGCGATCCAGGTCGCCTCCAGCGTCCCTCTCGGCGTGATTCGGACCCTACTCAAGGGCGAATGCGAGGAATTGGAGCGCTCGTACGCCGACTCATTGCTGGCCACCACACTCGACATGTGCACCGCTCGCATGTCGCAGGCTGGCAGCCGCGGACGCACCACCAACCCCGACAACGAGCGCATTGACATCCAGCCCACGCTCACGCTGCTGGATGATCTCGCATCCCGTGGATTCAATCGCATGTGGGTAGCCCGAGAGCTCGGCTACGCTGGCGGCCTTCAACTCAACAAGCACGTCATCACCAGACGGCTTGCCAATGCGATCGCGGCCTTGCACACCCGCGTCGGCGACCTTCGGGTTCCCGGCCCTCGACGCAACCACCGGATCCCGCCTCTAGCGGAACTTCTGGATCAGCACTCTGCTCATGCGTCCGACGATCGCACCGCCACAATGGCGCCCTCGCGTCGGCGCCCTCGCCCCTACAAGGCAGTTCTTATGACGGGCGACAAGCACTGCCCACGGTGCGGCACCACCTGTCCTCGCACCAACTTCTACCGCAATCCGGACACGGTTGACCTGCTCAGCCCTTGGTGCAAGCCCTGCCATAACGAGATCGGCTTTCGTCCTGTCGTGTGATCGAGGGCTCCCGTTCGACGAGCGGAGCCTCGATCCTTTCCAGCACCGCAGCGCAGTGTCATGCAGCTGCGCCTGAGTTCCGCTGGCAGAGCGAACGCATGGTCAAGATGCGCGGCCGAGGAAGTCGTCAAGACCAGCCTCGAGCGCGGAGGACTCGGTACCGCTGGGGACCAGCTCGAAGGTCTCGGCCAAGAACTCTAGGGCCCGCCCGGCACCGACCACGAGATCGTTGACTTCCCCATCGGCGCAACGGAGCGAGATCACCAGGTGCGGACTCCTCCCGCCGGGCAACGGACCCAGACGTACGCTGCCCTTGCCAACGTGCCGTGTGAAAGCAGCGCTGAAAGCGTCACGATCGATCCACCACGAATCTTGATCCGGGTAACTCAGGAACGTGAGACATACCGCATACGGATTCTCTCGAGGTACGTAAGAGAGCTGAGCCCTGAGCGGCATCCGCCAAAGGACCAGGCCGTTGACCCTGAGATAGAGCCGACAGGTGATCGAGACTTCCGACATGGTGATTGTCATGATGAATGCGCCTCATCGCAGCTGAAGTGGAGGCCAGCCCCGCATGCCCGCTGGGGAGGCGTCGGTAGTTCCTGCCGTTCACTCATTGTTGAGTTTGCGTTGCGCATAGCAGGCCTCCGCGTGTTGGTTAACCGGCGAGCAGAGCCGGAACTGAGGTACCGTGCCCAGTCGTCATCGAATCTCCAGCTGGGGTGTTGCTTTTACTGTTGCTGCCGTCCCCTCGCGATCCAAGCTTCCTGGCTGCCAGTCCTGCACGATCGCCTAGGTAGCGGCTTAGATTCTCCGTGCGAGGAGCCCGGCCACATCAGCTCTGTCGGTCACAATTTGACGGTCGCATCGCCGACGTCGAGCCGCCAATGTCGCGGCACCGCACTTACACTGCAACGGCACTGCACGTTGACCGCACATCCGCCTCATCGCAGAGTAACCTCAGGGCACGCACCCCCCTGTGGAGGTCGGGCAGTGAACGTCGTCAAATGGACCGGCGCCTCAGCCGCCGCGCTCAGGCAGGCATACCGGCTTTCCCAGCTTGAATTCGCTCAGCGCCTGGGGGTGTCCCCGCGAACGGTGGCCAACTGGGACACCAGGCCAAGCCTCAAGCCAGGCACCACTCAGCAACGCATCCTCGACACCGCTTTGCGGATGGCTCCCGAAGACGTCCGGGCCAGGTTCTTTCTTCTGACCTCCGCCACCGACACCCCGCCGCCCGAGCTGGCACTGCTGTGCGATCAGGAGATCGACGAGATGAACCGACGAGAGTTGCTCCGCTTGTTCAGCATGGCGGGGGTGGTTGTCGCGGCGCCGCCGCTGGACGACGAAATTGACCTTCAGTGGGTTGCCCACGCCAGCCGTTCCGGACGTGTGGATCAGGCCAACCTGGACCAGTTCGAGGCCCTGAATTCTCATCTATGGCGAGTCTTCGTCTTGGCGCCGTCCAAGGCCAAGGTGTACCCGCTCGTCCAGGACCATCTGGCGGTCCTTGTTCGGAGTCTGCAACATCCCAACGGACCAGCAGTACGGCGGCGACTGTGTTCCTTGACCGCTGACCTGTTCCAGCTCGCGGGCGAAATCTTCTTCGACGGAGACCGGTACACCGACGCCGCCCACTGCTACACGCTGGCAGCCACTGCCGGCAAGGAGGCCGAAGCCTTCGACCTCTGGGCCTGTGCGATGACCCGCCACGCCTACATCGGTGTTTACGAGCGTCAATACGACAAGGCCGAACCGATGCTGGACCTCGCGCTTCGCCTTGCTCGCCGAGGAGACAGCAGCCTGTCCACCCGCCATTGGGTGGCGGCCGTCCAGGCGGAAACGTGGGCCGGGCTCGGTGACCTAGGTGCTTGCGAACGTGCATTGGATCAAGCTGCCCTGGTCCGGGACCTGAATGGAGAGGTGCACACCGGAGGTTGGCTCCGCTTCGATGGCGACCGGCTTGCCGAGGAGCGGGGTACCTGCTACGTCGCACTGCGTCGTCCAGACTTGGCCGAGCAAGTTCTTTCCCAGGCGCTGGCGCAAAGCCTCTCGGCTCGCCGACGCGGCGGCGTTCTGATCGACTTGGCGGTTCTCGGTCTGCAACGCGGCGATCGGGACCAGGTGGTGTCTTACGGAGAATCCGCGGTGGAACTCGCTCGGCACACGGGGTCGATGTTCATCGCTCGGCGTCTGCGCGGCTTGCAAGATCAGATGAAGCCGCTCCTGCATGATCAGCGAATGGATACCTTGAATCAAGACATCAATAGCCTGATCACATCGGCAGCATGAGCGAAAAGGATATGACCATGAGTGAGGCTGGGCGGGTCTTCCGAGCAGCGTGGATCAACGGCGTCCGCAAGCACTATCCCGGCGAGCCGAAGGCCGGCTACGTCACACCGTGGGAGGAGACGCCCCAGTGGGAGCAAGACGCCGCCACGGCGGTGGCCGAGCAGGTGCACGCGTTCATCAAGTCCACGAACGGCACCACGGCCAAGCTGACCCGCGAGCAGCGCGGTCGGTTCATCGCCATCTGCTGGACCGGGCAAATCTACAAGCACTTCGTCGACCCGAAACCCTCGTACGTCGCCGACTGGGACGATCTTCCTGCGTGGCAGAAGGAAACCGACGCGGACATCTTCGACCACATTGAGCAGAGCATCACGGCAACTACCTGACGAGACACCATCGATCCAGACGGCAGCCCCTCCCCGGCGTCTTGCGGGAGAGGCGTGAGCGATGCCGGTCCAGATCAAGCGCGTTAACACGGTGCCATCAGGGGCTGGGATGAGAGTCGTTTGTCTGTAGGTCTCCTAGCCGTACGACGCAGCCGGTGAGCTCGCCCGGTAGGCGGCGAGTGGCGAGCAGGCCGGGGTGTGCGGCCATGATGCGATGCCGCAGGCGGCGTTGGATTCGCGGTATTGCAAGGCCCGCACAGCGGGCCGCGCACCAGGCCGATGGCATGGTCGTGGTCGATCTCACGGTGAATGACGCGGCCGGCAGTGGCGCACCGGCCGCCCTGAAGCGGACAGCCAGCTCGCCGCCGCCGTCGGGACATGCTCCGCCTTGTCCGCGCTGTCCGACGCCACTCTCGCGGTCTACCGTGGAGGCATTCCCCTCGTGCGAAGGGAGATCCGTGGCTACCCGCCGTCCTCCGCTGACGCCCCAATCCGCCGAGATCACCACCGCTACCGTCGAGATCAAGGCAATGACCGTCAACGGCAAGCAGGTCACCCTCGCCGTCTTCCGGCAGCTCTACGAAGAACCCCTGTACGACTCCCGGACGTGGAAGGCGTTCGGGACGCCATGGTGCCGGGTCAACTACCACCCCGATAAGTGCGACCGGGATCGCGATTCCGTGGTCCACGAGCACGTGGTGTGGCAGAAAGACGACGAGCTTCGCCGCGCCCGTGTTGATCGGCCGTTGGGCACGGTGGACGCAGTTCCCCGGTTCGACGACCGGCCTGAAGACGAGCTTGCGGTCTGCGTGGCCGCCGAAAGTATCGGCAATGCCCGGATCGTCTCCGTCCAAGGGGCTGACAGCTACGACTACGACTCCAAGACGCCGCCACCGTTGCCAGCGGCGTATGTTGCGGCGAAATTCGACACTGGTCATCAGTCGGAGGCCAAACTTCACCTGTCGTCGGTGCGAGTGGCCCGCGTTGTGCAGGGCTACGGACAGCAGCCCCATCCTGAGCTGCACCGCGAGCACGACCGCCTGCACCCCAGCGGCGGCGACGGATGCGCCCGTGTCGCGAAGAGTCTCAGCCAGCGGCTTTCGTGGGCCGACACGTGGCTGGAGCGAGCGCAGACCCGGTGGGACGAGGTCTGCGAGCTTCCCCAGGTCTTCATCGCGTTGTGACCCCTCAGACGCGCTGAACAAGCCTGACCGAAAGCCGAGAAACCTTCACGACAGGTGTTGCCAGTGACATTTGGACACGGTGTGGAGAAGATGCCTCTCCGTCCTGAAGCGCCCAGAAAGTGTCACGCATGCACGAATCGATTGTCACGCTCCAGCAACTCATTGACGAGGACCGGGCAGCAGTTCGTGCCATGACGGAAGAACTTGATCGCGCCGCAGCCTCCGGCGTGACGCTGATGAACCGGCTGTACCTCGAAGTGCAGATCCATACACGATCCAAGCGGGCCGAGGAACATGCGGGCCTGGTCAGGGACTGCACCGACGCCATCGAGCGCGGGTTGTCCTCGGAGTCAGCGCGCGCTTTGGTACTGATCCAGTTCACCGCCGCCACCATGATCGAGCAAAGGAACGCGGAGGCGGCCCACGGCCTTGACTGACGCCGTGAGCGCTGCGGGTCAAGCGCGAGGCCCACTATCGGTTTCTCAACTCTCCTCGCGCTTAACGAGGCCGCTGCCAGCGCGTCGATGCAAATAACGCTGTGGCTTGGGCCTTGTCTCGCGCCCGTCGATAGATGGTGTCCATCAGCTGGCGGAAGCTCCTGGTGTCGTCCAACCAGGCTTGCCCCCGCAGGCGCTCACCGCGGGGAAGGTGGGCATTGCGCTGTCGGTGCGTTCCCAGGCGTTCAGGCTGATCCGCCTCAGCGCCGCGTGATGCCGCTGCCACCAGGGCCAGACTGGTCTTGATCTGTGTTTGGATGACGGACGGATCGAGGGACCCGTCCCACATGCGCATTTCGGCGTGGTCCTGGCGACCGCCGTTAACGGCCTGAAGATTCAGCCCAAGGCCGTGGCCAGCGTTCCTCCAGCTGACCTCCTGAACGCTTCGGTAGCCGCCGGCGGGGACTTGGTTGGGCCTGCACCAGCTCGTCCCCCTGTGCTGTCGAGCAGCGGGGTTTTGCGCCATCCTGAAGAGCACATCCTCGTAGGCGGCGTTGAGCTGCAGTAGCCGGTTGTGATTGTCGATGGTGTGGTCGTAATCGTGGAGGCTCACGTGGACATGGCCTCCCGTGTTGTACGTGGCCACTCCCCCGTGCCGGCGCACGATTTCGCAAACCTTTTCCAGATTTCGCCAGGTTTGCGGCTCGTCATACATGATCGGGGAGACGATCTCGCCAGCCACGGTCGCGTCTGACTCGAGGCGCCAACCGTTGGGAGCGTCGCTGTAGCCCTCGCGCATGTTGGAGTGGTAGCCGCCCTGATACGCATACCGGCTTAGACCCGCGTCGTACAAGTCTCGAGCGATGGCCTCCAGGGCATCATCGTCGTCTGCTCCTGAGAGGTCGAATTCGATCTCCACGCCGAAGGCGCGGCCGCCCTCGCGGGCCCCCAGCCCGTCTGTGGCGTCCTCATACATGTACGAGATGGGTGGCTCGCCACGCTCTCTCCGGGCTCTGGCCTCGTCGTAGGCCTGCTGGAAGGCCTCGGGATTATTGAGGTAGCTCACCTCGCCGTGGGGGTCGGCCCATTGCTCACGCAGACGTTGCTGGGCCTGCCCGGCTCGCTGGCGAACCTCGGCCAGGTCGACGAGAACCTCCTGTGCCGCGGAGGTTGGCTGGACGTCGGCATATGGCTCACCGACCGGGCCTACGCGGCCGGCGGAGGCACCGGCGCGGCCGCCAAACTCGGTGATGACCGCACCGGCCCCTCCGCCGGCCGCAGGGCCTGGCGCTGGCGACGGTGCTGGCGCGGTGGGAGCGACCTCGCGGTGGACGTGCGACGATCGTGATCCTCGGCCCATGGGTCCGACTCCCTGGGCTTAGATGTCGGTGTCCGGTGCTGACGGCGCCCGGCGGGCAAGATGGATCCAGCCCGCCCGGTGCAGGGACTCCAGGAGGCTCCAGTCGTTGCTCGGGTCGAGCCAAATGATCGCGTCACCGGCGGCCGTCGGCCGTCCCAGCTCTCCGTCAGGTTCGTAGAAGCTCGTGACGAGCACGAGCGGCATCGGTGCGGTCCACGCCTCAGGAGCCGGAGGCCGGTCGCGGTCACCCACCAAGATGGCGCGTTGCTCGTCCGTACACCGGGTCACCAGTTCCGGGTTGGCCGAATTCAGCTGCGCCTGCAATGCGACCTGCACGTCGACGGCGGCCCGGATGCGGGCTTGATACTGCTGCTGGGCGTCCTGCTGTTGATAGCCGGGCAGCAGCAGCTCGAGAAGCTCGGCTGGGGTGTCGCCGTAGGCGCGCCATCGGCCGGCGTCGTAGATGAGCTCCAGGTCGTAGTAGCCGCCCTCGGGGCGTTGCGGCGCGCTCACCGGGGTGTCGTCGGTCGGATTGGGGATGCGGGTACTCATCGGTGGGCCTCCAGAAGGTTGTGGTAGTAGAGGACGTTGGCCGCGAAGAGTTCAGGGACCTGCCAGTCGGTGTGCTGGCGGCCTGTCGCGGTCATCACGGCGCCATGCCGTGCGTAGTGCAGCGGGCTTTGAGTGATCACATGGGTTCGGGTGCCGAATAGGGTGACGAGTTCGGCGATGCGGGAGGCGCGGCTGGTGCCGCAGAGCATCACCGGCAGGTCGGGCGGAAGGGTTGCTGCGATCAGTGCCAAGCCGGGCAGGGCGAGCTCGTTCCAGGCTCGGTCTGTGCGGAGCGTCTGCAGATTGCAGGCCACCGCGGCCGGCCCAGCCGGATGGCGGTCGACGATCCAGTCGAGGTAGCGCTGGAGGTCTTCGTGCCGGAACCAGTGGAGGGTGGGCGCCACCGGCGCGCCGGCGGCCGCCAGCTCGGCGGCCACCAGGAGGCTGCGGCGCATGGCGATGAGGTGCTCGGCTCGTGGCTGATTGCCGTAGACGGAAAAGTCGGGACCAATCACCAGGTCCCAGCCCTGATCGGCGATCGTTTCTGCCAGGTGGTCCGCGCGGCGGCGGGTCCACAGGGTTTCCACCATGTCGTCATCGGCGTGGCCGACCAAGATGGCCTGTTGGTCGGCGGACAGGCCGAGCATGGTGCGCGCGTCGGCACCCTGCCACCTCGCGTAGATCTTTCTCGTTTCGGGGCTGAGGATCCGTCGCAAGCCCAACGCGTATCCCGGCCAGCCGAGCGCTGCGTCCAGGGCGCTGATGGCCGTGCTGTCAACTTGGGGGATCAGGTTCGGGAGACCGACTGGCGGGGTTCCCGGGACGTGAAGGTCGTCGAAGGTCAGCGGTCCGACGTCGGCCATCCAGGCGTTGATGTCGGACCGGCTGCCACACCTGACCGGACACCGGCTGCAGCCTCCGCCCGGTCCGCCGGCGCGCTGGTCGGCGGCGCGGCTGCAGGCGCAGTACTCGCAGTCGGACGAACAGCCTGAGCACACCGGCTGTGGCGCGTCAGGGTTGCCGCGGTAGAAGGGACAGACGGCGCAGTTGCACCCCGCGGCGGGGGTCAGCGGCTGGACGGTCTGTGTGATCACGGTGTCGCCTCCGCCGCTTGTGGCAGGAGCCGTGTGATCTCGGCGGCCAGCATGCGCAGGGAGCCGGTCGAGAACCGGTCTGAGGGGATGGCGCCGCGGCGCAGCTGGGCCACCAGGCGGCGCATCCCCGCGATGGTGTCCTCCACGAGGGCATGCTCGAGTGTGGCCGCAGGCTCGGCTTCGACGGCCGGTTGCCCTGGAGCGTCGCCGGCGACCGGTGGGCGGAGGGGTGTTCGACCTCGTGGCTGTTCGGCTATCGCGAGCAGCTGGTCGACTGCCATGCCGGGATTGCGTGCTTGCTCTCTGACTACGGCGGTGATTAGTCCGGGTCGGCCTGTATCTCTGACGGCGCGCCACAGGTCCATGGCGAGCTCGGTCTGTCCGCCTGTTCCGCGGGCGAGAGCGGTCCGCGTGGCCAACGCGATCTGGTGGGTGTCCAGGTCGGCGGACAGCTCACGCGGCAGAGCCTTGAAGGCGGCCACCAGTGCGGAGGCCTTGCGTGGCGGGATTTCGAGTCCGAGGCAGTGCAGGACGTCGCGCCAGGAGACGGCCAAGTCAGTGCGGCCCGCGTCGCTGCGCAGCTCTTCCAGAGCGTGTAGCCGGCTGGCCGGGTCGGGATTGCGGGCGATGTCGTCCGCTACAGGGAGGCCGGCTGCCGTGAGAGCGTCGGTCAGCATGGCGCATCGCTGGAGGAGCAGCGCCGCGGCCAATTCTCCGGGCTGCAGCTTTTCCCGGGCGAGGTTCTCCGCAAGTTGCCATCGTCGACGCTCGGTCTCGCTCAGCGGGCCAGGGCAGACGAGGGCTGGGACCGCGGCGAAATTTGGGTGGTCGTGATACAGGGTTGCGCCTAGCCGGAGCGCACTCAGACGTCGTTCACCGACGACGAGCCGATGGCGTGACTCCCCCTGCTGCGGGCCGGGCAACCGTTCGACGCCCACGGGGTGCAGCAGGCCGAGTTCGGCGATCGAGCTGATCAGGTCTGCCAGTCCCTCACGCGTGTAGGCGGGGCCGGGCATCCGGCCCTGTGTCTCGGTGTAGACCGCGCCAGGCCCGGTCAGGGGTAGGAGCTCGAGGCTGCGGCTGTTGATGGAGGGCTGTCTCCGGCCGATATGGGATCGCTGGTCGGCTCTCACCATGCCTGCTCCCTTCTGTTCGACAGGGTGTTTCACCGGCGTCCCGCACCCTGTCGTGATGGTGTTGCGCGTGGTGTGACAGCCGACCCGTGCCTGGCCACGGCACAGGCTGTGCGGCGATTTGGGGTGTCGGGGCCAGATGCTGACGAACCGGCGATGCCTGGCCGCGAGTGCTGTAATTAGTAAATCGAGTCTATTGCATGTGACTTCGAGGGCTACGTCATCAGCTCGGGATTGATGGTTTATAATATTAAAAAGAGCTTGTCCAGAGAGGACGGAAAGGCCCGAGGGTGCCGGAAGGACATGATCTGTGGCCTGCCGGTCGAACGTCCCCTTGATTGGCCCGTCTCCCCCGCGGCTGGACCGGCTCTTTCTGCCCCCTCGCCGATCAGCTCAGAGGAGCCACGGAATGACCACTGAGATCACGTCCCCCGACACCGAGCGACTTCTCACGCCTGCCGAAGTCGCATCCCTCTTCCGCGTCGATCCGAAGACCGTCACGCGCTGGGCCAAAGCCGGACGCCTGTCCAGTATTCGCACTCTCGGCGGTCATCGCCGCTACCGGGAGACAGAGGTGCACGCGTTGATCGCGGGCAGCCAGACGGCCCGGACACTGTAGTCGCTGCATCGGCCGTGCACCTCTCCGCTGCGCCCGGAGACGTGTGCGGCCAGCCACTGGGGTCGCAGGTTGCGGACGTCGGACCGGGTTCACCACCGTCTTATCGGCACCCGCCACGGACGCGGAACGAGTCCGGCGGGTTGATACAACGGATGGACGAGTTGCCCGTCGCGTGCGGTGCTCAGGCACACCGGGTGGAGCGGCTCGAGCAACGCGGCCACCCCTTCCCACCGGCCCTTCAGCCGGGGGTAACGGCCAGTTCCCCAAGCGACCACGATCCGGTCCATCCCCTCCCACTGGCGCAGCCAGTTATCGTTGTCCGGGCCGACCGGGTCGCTCGCCGTGTCGCTCGCCGTCAGGAGGTCACGGGGACGGGTGGCGCGTAATGCGAACAGGTTCCTGACCACGATGCCCGCATATCTCCACGCTTTGGCGTACGCCATACAGCGGCGGATGGTGGGATCGTCGTCGCGGTTGTTGGCTGTCGAGGGGTTCAACATCACCCAGCCGCACAGCGCCCGGTCACCGTGGCCTTTCCACGTGCGCCACAAGCTGTATCGATATGGTCCTTCGATGAAGGTCCCACGGCTGTCGTCCTCGAAGAGGACTTCCTGCTCAGGCATGCCGGTTACACTCCGCGAGGTCGCCCCACAAACGGACGGTTTCGACCGGAGCGTGTGGCCGACTCACGTGGCTTGTCCTTCCAACGCGCATGAGGCGAGTGCGGCAAGATCGGCGATGGTCTTCAGGGTGGGGTCTCCGACGAGGTAACCCAGGCCGCGGTGTACGTGGAGGCCGAGTTGGGTGGCGATGGCCTCCTCGTCCAGCGGGAGACCGTCGCGGTGGCAGCGCAGCGTGAGCATCCCCCACAGCACGTCGCCGTGCGCTCCTGCGAAGGTTCTCCAGTCGATTTCCACGTTGGAATCGCAGCGGAGTGGGACCTGTGGCGGGATAGTGGGCTCGGCGAGGGATCGGCACAGTGCAAGCCGGCAGATGACGGCCCAGGTCGGCAGGCCTGTTCGCCGCCTCAACGTGACGAGTTGGCTGCGGCCCGTCTCGTTGAGTCTCAGACGGTCAACCGGCATGGGCCACCTCCTGTGGCTGCTCAGCGAAATAGCCTTCGCGGATCTGGGTGCAGGCCTTCACCCGATCGAAGTCCAGGCGGTATGTACGGCCGAGGCAGGGCTCGAGCCGCGAGACGGCGCTGTCGGCGACCTCGGTGTCGGTGGACAGCAGCACGACCTGGTGACCGGCGTTCGGGAAATAGCGCTGCACGAGGTGCCGGCGGTGTTCGGAGTCGAGCCTCCCGAGTGGGGTGTCGATGATGACGGGGAGTCTCCGGCCGGAGGCGCGGGCCAGGCCCCATAGCAGGCTGATGGCCAGCATCTGCCGCTCCCCCGCCGACAGCTGATGGGATAGCAGCGTTGCCGGCCCGTCGGCGGCCGGGGTGAGCAGGGTGACATCGAACGTGTCGGTGCTGATCGTGAGGTCGGTGACCAGGTCGGTCTTGCGGAGCACGGTGCGTAGGCAGGCGAGGACCTCGGCTTGGATACGGCCCACGTGACGTTGGATGATCGCTGTGCGGTACCGGGCAAGGGTGTCGCGGTATTTCTCGCTGAACCTGACGATCCGCTGGGACTGTTCGACCCCGACCGCGGCTTCGGCGTAACTGGTGTGCGCCTCGTCCAGCTGGCGGCGAGCCTGTTCGGCGTGCCGCTCCGCCCGGCGGGCGGTCTCATCGGCCAGGGCTACGGCCTCGATGGCGGACGTCAGCGCGGCCCGTGCTGTGTCACGCTCCGCACCAAGGTCGGCAATCACCTCCCGGTCGGGAACTCCCGCGAGACGGCGCTCGATGGTGTCGCCCTCCGCGGCAAGCCTGGAGTGCGTGTCGGTCAGGTCGGTAAGAGCGCGGCTCGCCGCGGGGAGTTCGATGTCCAGCAGGAGACGCGTCTGCGCGGCGGCGTGCGCGGGCAGGCCGACCACTACCTGTCGGGCGGCTGTCGCGCGGCGCGCTGTGACGTCTGCCTCCAGCACCGTCCGCATTTGGGCGAGCGCCTCCGGCGCCACGCCACGGCTGGCCAGGTCGGACAGGACTGCATTGTCGCGGTCGGGGAGCGCTTCGACCAGATCACGTTGGCGGAATGTGTCACTCTCACATTCGGCCAGCGCTGCAACGTCGGCGAGCAGGTCGCGTGCTAGCAGCAGGGGAGCGCAGCCGTTGATCACGTCGCGCATCTCCTCCTGCGCCTGTCGCAGGTCCGCCTGCGCGGCGGTCAGCCGATGTTCCAGTTCATGACGCTGCTCAAACGCCTCTCCCCCAGCTAGCCGGTATGCCTCCTCCAGGTCGTCCACCCGCTTCTGCGCTTGGGCCTGAACGTCTCGAGCCTGTCGTGCCGCTTGGGTGGCGGACTGATGCTCGCGGGTGGCCGCGGCCAGGTCACGCAGACGGGCATTCCGAACGGCCAGCAACTCCACCGGCTGCTTCACGCCTTTGTGGCGCCGTTCCAGCACTTTTAGATCCTGGGCTGTGCGGTCGACCAGGTCCACGCCGAGCAGCCCATAGATCGCGGTCTTCAGGACCTCGCGGGCGGTGTCGGGTTCCGCCAACGCTTCGATCTTCTCTCCGTCGAAGAAGAACAACGAAGCGAGCCTGCTCGGGATCAGGGTCTCGGCATGGTCGGCCCAGTCGGCGGTCATGGCCTCATCGAAGGCAAGGACACCGGCGAGGTTGTCGTTGGACAGGACACGCACCGTCTCGGTCAGGCCGGTCTTGGTGATACGCCAGGATCGACACACCCGGATCTGCAGCATGCGGGCTTCGCGTTCGGTGTGGAGCTCCAGCTCGACCGTGGCCCTCTCGCCGGGGGGAGCATGCCGGTGAACAAGGCCGGCGAGGTACGCCTCGTAGCCGCCCCGGCGGCCGGCCAAGCGGGCGCGGCCGCCGTACAAGGCGAGCTGGATCGCATCCAGCATCGTGGTCTTGCCGCACCCATTGAGGCCGCCGATCAGGGTCACGGGCCGATCCGGCGCTGGCGGGGTGAGGCGGACACTCTGGCGCCCGCCGAAGACACCGAGGTTACTGACGACCAACTCATCGAAGATCACTTCGTTGTCCCGGTGTCGTGGGGATGCAGCCGGATGTCGAGGGGACCGTCGGGGAGATTCTTCTGTGTTTCGGCGAGCAGGGACCCCATGAGCAGGGCATCAGGAGACGAAGCGGCCGGGGTGCAGGTCATCTTTCCTCCCTGGAGGCGGGATGGGCATCGCTGAGGAACGACGACATCGAGGTGCCGCTCCCATCTCCCCATCGTAATTATATGTAATTCACTTAACAAGTCTATTGCATGCAATAAGGAGCGCATTCTCGTGCCACGCTCAATGGATCCGGCAGCCTGCGCGTTCACCAATGGGGTCGGACGACGTGTTTCCCTTAGGTGTAGATCCACCCTGTGTACCGCTTCGTCCCCTTGCATGTACGGCACACATTCCGCCAGGCGACAGGCGTGCTCTGTGTCAGTGCCGGCGCAAAGCCGGTAGCTCGGCAGTCCGGGCACGGCAGGTCGACCACCCACGATGCAGCAGGACCTTGCCACCGCCGGCGGTTGGCCGCTCTCTGCACGATCACACCGGCGACAATCGCCACAATTGGAAGCCCCAGCACCGTGATCAACATTTGGGGTATCGCCGGAAGCTGAAGAGGCATCACCAGCAAGGGCAAAAACACGAAACCTAGCAGCAATACCGCGCAGCCACTCGCAAACCCCTTCACGGCTTCACCTCATTGGAGATGCGGCGCTCAATTCGCCATGGTGCCACGCGAGGTCGAAAACTGAAACCGTGGATGGAATGTCCCTCGCAAGAAGGGGTCGCACGGTGGCAACGATCTTATGATGTCCCGTGTGTGACCAGTCCGGCTGGCGGGGCCGCTTCGGCGCCGGGGGCCACGCGTTCAGCGTCATTTCCCCTTGTGGCCGGCCGCGTGTGTCGTCCGGGATGGCTCGCCGGTGAGAGACGCGCGCGAAGGTTGACTTTCGGGCAAAAGATGAACTCTACTACTTATATACGGTAGCGTCCTCTTGCGGGACGTCACCGGCATCGCCGCCGTCCCGTATGTCCTCTGGGCGGAAGGAGGCGGCCTACGACACGGCGGCATCGCGACGGCACGTCGGGGCTCACTGCTGACGCAGCCGGTGATCTTGCGGCTCGTGCCCCTCGAGAGCCGGCCAAAGACGTTTAACAACGCGCGGATCTGCCTGACGGCGGACGCGGCAAATGAAGGCGAGATTTCTTGTGAACGAGCACGAGCACGAGCACGATCGTGTGGTTTTGGCTACCGTCGCGAAACGATTGCGGTTGCCCATGGCCGAGGTCAGGACCTGGCCGGCCCGCTACGAGTCCACACCTCGGCCGTTCCCCCGGCCGGACGAGGGCACGTACCGCTGGGGTGAAGTCCTGGAATGGGTGGACCGTCGCAATATGACGCTGCGGGAGATAGCGGAGGCGCGGGGAGTGAGCTGGCACACCATCGCTTTTCATCGCGGAAACGACGCCAAGTTTCCTCCCTCCGCAGGCCAGCGGCCGGCAGAGGGGCGTGGCCGGCCGCAAGAGGTCTATGATGCGGCGGCGATCACGCAGTTTTACCGGAACAAGGCGCGGAGCAGTGCAGGGCGGGCGGTGGCAGGTGCCGATCGTATCTCCCATGTGGGAGACCCTGAAGAACGTGTGGACTGGAAGTCGATAGCGTCGCGGTTGAAGGTGAACTACAACACCGTGCGAACCTTTCCCGCCCTGTACAAGGACACCGACAACCCCTTTCCGCCCAAAGGGGACGATGGGAAGCACCGCTGGGGTGACGTGGTCGAGTGGAACGCGAGACGCCTTGGGTCGGGTCGACGGGCCCCGCACACCGACACGGGAGCCAAGGACACGCGCTCGCCGGCGCAGCGGCGAGCGCGCTGTCCGGAGGGGCATGACGCGGACGAGCAGGTGACCGACGCCGTGATCGCTGACCGGTTCGGGGTTCAGCCCGCCACGGTAGCGGTGTGGCGCCGGAAGTACGAGTCCGCCCCTGTGCCCTTCCCAATCCTGGACCAGTCGGGGACCTGCCGGTGGGGAGATGTTGTGGCATGGGATGACTGGCGCCACAACCCTGTCGATGGGCCCCGCAAGTAGGGCAACCGGTGTTCACGCGGTTTGGGACCCCCTTCAGCGCCGGGTTCGTGCTAATTCGTCGCCGGGCCAGTGGTCGGGCACCTCCGCGCGTCCTGTCAACTCACGATACAGACGGGCCGTGGACGGGTGGGGCTCTCCATCCAGGCTGACGTCGCGGATGGCGTCCAGGCATTTGGTCCACGTTTCGTGTACCCCGGCCAGGTTCTCCATCGCGTGCTCGGCGCGCATCAGGCAGCGCCAGAGTTGTTCAGCCGTGGGGTCGGCCCCCAGACCCGTGCGAGCCGCGCGCGCGGCCCACTGCGGCCGGTCGGCCTGTAACTCAAGCCCGGCCAGCAGTTCGGCCGTGTCCACGATCTCGGCTCGCATGCACTCCAGCAGCGGCGTGTCGATCCACCAGAAATACGCGCCGTCCAGTGGCCGGCCGCGCACCAGCGCCAAGGCGGCGCGAAGGTCCTCGATGCCGTCGAGGCCGTGCTCGGCGCCACGGGAGATCAAGTCGCCGAACAGCGTCCAGTCCAGCGTGACGCCGTGCAGGTGATAAACCTTGCTCCTACTGTCGTAAACGATGCGTTCCAGGTCATCGGGCGCGGGACCGAGCGCTCGCCGGGTGCGCGTGATGAGCTGACGCAGGGAGTCTTGGGGCTTGGGATGGTCCGGGTCGCTGCCGAGCAATGTGGCCAACTGGACGTTGCTGAGTCCTGCCTGGTTCAACGCGAGCGCGACGACAAGTTCCAGCTGCTTACCTTGCAGCGAAGTGAGGCTCCCGGTCAGGGTGACAGGTCCGAGGACGTACAGCGCGCACTCGGACTCACTTGGCTCTGCAGGGCGCTCGACAAAAGGTTCGGCGCCGGCGGGCGCCGAAGAGGTGGACGGCGCTGGCGGGAACACGGGGCGATCTGCCGGGTACGGGGGGGCGTCGGCGGGCACATCGTTGAGGTCGGCCGCGGTCGCGACGAGGGCGGCGATCTCGGCGTAGACCTGGGGGGTCATCGCTTCCGGCCGCACCGTGAGACCGATCGCTTCCAGGGTCATCTGCGGGGCCGCTCCCCCCGACAGCTTGATCCGCGACGGGCAGAGTTGGGCGGTCGACTCGTCGGCGGCGACGAGGGCGGCGATGCCGCCGTGTTCCCCGCTCAGCTCGGCCAGGCGGCGCATCTGCACCGACGTAGGCCGGACACGGCTGACGACTATGGTCAGCCGCCAGTCATCGGCGTCGGGGTTGCGCAGCCGACGTTCGCGCACAGGCCCGGTCGTTCGCGCCGCCTGGGCGGCCAGGCTGGCCCGCAGGTCGGCGGCGCGCCGTTCGAGCAGTGTAAGAGCCTCGTCCAGGTCCGGGCAGGTATGGATACGGTCGTTGAGGGCCTCGAGGTCGGGGCACCCCACCAGGATGGCGTCGAACCATCCGGACCAGGGGTTGGCCGCGGCTTCGGCTGCGGCGGTGCACAGTACCTGGTCGACGAGGTCCGCCGGCCCGTAGCAGGCGGACAGGCCAAGCCTCTCGAGGTCGACGAGGAGGTAGCCGCCGTGTGTCCGGCCTGCGGTGAACAGTCCGGGGAGCGGATCGCCGTGAGCATAAAGCCCGGCAAGCTCTCCCACCTCGGCATGCCCTGCGGCGTCCAGGTGCCAGACCATGCCCTGGGTGTTCGGAGCGGTCCGGAACGGCTCAGGTGCGTGCGCAGGACGGGAGCCCAGGAGGACCTCGAGGCCGTGAGAGGTCAGGTGCACACCCACGATGTCGGGCATGGGCAGCGCGTCGCGGCGGATCACGCCGCCGAGGACCCGCATCGCGGCGCGAAGCTGGCTGGCGGTATCGGGCGTGGCGGTTCGGCGCAAGCTCTGTTCCCGAGCCTGCACCCGGGGCTGGTCGGGAAGCCTGATGCGACGGCCGGGCCGCCGGTACTGACGTTGGGAATGGCGCAACATGGCCAGGCGGGTGACGATGCCCCCCGCCAGCATGCCCGCGCCGAACACGCCCACGTCGACGGCCAGATCGGTGTAGGTGCGCTCTCCAGCGTGGGGTGACAGCACCAGTGGGGTGACTTCTGGCGTGGTGGTGGCCGTGTTGGTCACGGCTGTGGGCACATCGGTCGGCGTAGGGGTGGGAGTCGGGGTGGCCGTGCGGTGAGGATGGTCGAACGGTGGACGGGCCTCCTCGTGGCCCTCGTGCTCTTGCGCCGGCGGCTCGGCCCGATCCATGCGAGGCTGCTGCCCGGGGGGCATGCGCAGTTTCCAGCCGGGATAGATTTCGGCGGGGTCGCTGAACACCCGGCCGTCGGTCATGGTGTGGCCCAGGTTCAGGTTGACGATCTTTCGGTAGGCGTTGCCATCACCCAGACGTTCCTCGGCGATGCGCCACAGGCACTCCCCCGCCTGGACGACGTGTTCGTTGTGCAGCGGGTCCAGGTCGACGGCGGACGGCGGCGCGGTGGGCTCGGGGTTGGCCAGTGCGGTGGCAACGATCGTGGGCGGCGCGGGCGTTGCGGCGAAGGCGGCCGCCGGTGAGCTCAGCCCCACCGCCACGGCCGTGATCAGGTGGGCGGCCAGGCGCTGCATCGCCCCCAGGCCGGGCACCCGGGTCGCGCTGGCGCGGCCACGGAGCCGCGCGGCGACCTCTAAGAGCACCGCCGCGGTGAATGCCGCCCACGCCGCCCAACCTGTGATCTTGAGGGCGGCCACCAGCAGGGTGCCGTCATCCGGCCGCGACAGCGCTGCGAGAATCTGCTGCAGCGACGGCAGTCCGCTGGGTAGCGGCGAGCCTGCAAGTACGTACAGCGCCACTGGAGCGCCAATGATCAGGCCGACGAGCACGGTGAGCGCGACGAGCCCGCGCATCATTGCGGCTAGCCCGCGGCGGGGCCGGATGGTTCTGACGGTCATCGAGAAGGCCCTTCCACGCCAGTGATCAGGTCGGCGGTGGCCGTGCCGGTCGCCGACACCGAGGAGATGCCCACCATGGACAGCACGAGTGTGGGTCGGCTGACCGAGACGGTGACGGTGATCGAGCGTGTGCCAGTCGCGGTCACCGTTCCCGTGTTTCGCTGCGCGGCCAGGTAGGCGTGGGCCGCGCGGGCGGCTTGGGCGGGGTCGATCCGCAGTTCGGTGACGCCGCGGCGGTAGGCGGCCGCGCGGTCGACGCTGCCGGCACCGGCCCTGGCGGCTTCCTCGGCTAGGGCGGTTGCTTCCCGTCCGGCGCGGAGCTTCTGCCCGCCGTCGACCAGCAGGCCAAGGACGACCATCACCGATGCCGCCAGGATGATAACGAAGATCGTGGCGGACCCCCGCTCGTGCCGCCTCGGTCCAAGCGACGGGAGAAGGGGCAAGCTTGGGTTCGACATCTAGTTTCTCCCCCGGAAGGGATCGAGCGGGCTAGTGAACGTGGCGATGATCGTCTTGGTCCCGGGCAGGCCGGGGATCGCCACATCGCCTAAGGCAACGGCGCAGGTCACGCGGGCGGACACGGTGGCGGGCGTGCCAACTGGAGCGGCAAAGCCTGCGGTGTCGATGTGCACCTCTGGTGAGCATTTGAGGTTTTCACTGGTGAGTAGAGCGGAGGCGCTGGTCCTCGCCGCTTGCTGGGCGGCCTGCGGAGTGCGGGCCAGGGATGCCTGGCGGGCCGCATCACGTGCGGCCGCCTCCACGGCCGCGTGCGCGAGCACGATGCGGCCCGCCCCAATCATGGCGAGGATCAGGAGGAGCAGTGCCGGGAACATCAGGACGGCCTCGACAACCGCGTTACCCTGCTCGCGGCGCGGCGCAATCATGGCTGTTCCCCAAGTCGCTGTGGCGTGGTGAAGCGTTCCCGCGGACCACGCGCTCCTTGACTCACCGACAACGTGAGCCCGGGGATCAGCGACGGCACGGTGGCGGACACCTGCACGTCGATGTCACTGCCGACCGCTCGTGCGCGGACGCGTACGTTGTCGAGCAGGCCATCGCCTACTTCGGCCGCGAAGGCCTCTGCCGTGCTCTTGCCCGATACGAGCGGGGCATTGTGGCTTCGGGCGGCGCGCACCCCTTCCTGCGCGGCGGCCAGCGCCGTGGAGCGCGCGAGGAACCAGAGCCCGGTCTGCAGGCTAACCAGGATGGCCAGGAACAGGACAGGGAGCATGATGACGGCGCCGACGGTCTCAGAACCGCGTTCCCGGGATGCCAGGCCCCGGCGGCGCGGGCTCCAGAAGGCCATACCACCACCTACTTAAGGCCCTGCAGTTTGGCGTCAATAAAGGTGGCCAGGAGCGCGGCGGCTCCGGTGGCGGCGGTGATGATGACCGCGATCCAAATGACCTTGTCGAGGGACTCCGACCCCCGTTCGCCGTTCGCCGCCACTTCGCAGCGAACCTTCTCGATATGGGCACTCATCTGATGGGAGAGGGCGACCCAGCATCGCAGGGCGCCCTGGCGGCAGCGGGTGATGCGCAGCATGACAGTTCTCCTGATCACGGTTGGACGATGGCGGCCATGACGGGGAAGCCGAGCAGAAGCAGGTAGCCGGCCCCAAGGACGGCCAGCGGCATGACCATCGCGGTGGTGGCTCTGTTGGCCGCCGCCTTGGTGTCGGCCAGCGCGGCTGCCCGCATCGCGTCGGCGCGAGCGGTGAGAGTGTTCAAGACCTTGGCGCCCTCGGCACCGGCCAGCTCGGTGATATCGGCAAGATCGGTGAGTTCGGGGACGCCGGCCTGCTCGCCTAGCCGCGCCAATCCGGCCCAGGGCGGCACCCCCGCTTGCCGTGCGGCATCGAGGACGGCGGCGATCCGCTGGAACACCCAGCCGCGTGCCACGTGAGCGGACAGCTCCAACGCCTCGCCTGGACCGGCACCTGCAGCGCGGGCCAGCACGACCAGATCCAGGAAGCTCGTCAGCGCCTGGCGAAACTCGCGACGACGGCGGGCAGCATCTTCCCTGACCGCCCAGTCAGGCGCCAGGCTCAAGACTGCTCCCAGCAGGAGTCCCACCCCCACGGGCAGCGGCCAGCCCACCGCGATGCCGGCCACCGTGAGCACCACCGACAGCAAGCTGGGCAGCGCCAGGCCAAGCAGCAGGCAGGCTAGCCGTTCGAGCATGAACCGCTCGACCGATTGACCAAGCAGGTCGAGGTCGCGATGCGGGATCGGTAGGCGGCCAGGCCGAGCGAGGAACGCGACCAGCCACGCGCCGACCCGGCCGCCCGCGGCTGTGCCCGAGGTCATGGCCGCGTCGCCGTCAAGGCGGGCGAGCGCGGCGCGCAGGTCTGGGGGTGTGCTGGTCAGCGGTGAGATGAGGAGGAATGCGCCGAGCCCGACAAGCGCGCCGCTGACAGCGGCCCAGGCCATGGGGTTCATCTGCGTCCGTCCCGCCGCTCGGAATGGTCGGTCTCGTCGGTGAGGAAGCGATGCTCGACTCGGACCCTGCCCAGGCGGGCCATCCACCACAGGCCGGCAGCGAAGACGCCGGAGACAGCGGCCAGGACGAGCTGGCCGACGGTGGTGGAGTAGATGCTGAAGTATTGGCGCTGTAGCAGGGTGAGCCATGCGGTCGACCCGATCACGATGATGGCGATCCAGCGCATCGCGGCCCGGTGCTTGGCCCGCTCTGCCTCGGCTTCTCGCCGCGCGGCCACGCCCCGTGCCACATTGTCGGCGGCGGCGGTGAGCACCGCGTGCAGGCCAGGACCGCGCACATCGGCGGCCAGCAGGAGCGCGCCGACCACCGCGTCAGCCACCGGATCGTCCAGGTCGTCGGCGAACAGGCGCAGGGCCTCGCCCGTGGGAAGACGCGCCACTGCCAGGCGAGTGGCCAGTAGCCGCACGGGCTCTTCCAGCGGGGCAGGGCAACTGCGGATCGAGTAGTGCAGCGCCTGCTCCAGGCCGCGGCTGGCGCCCAGGGTGTCGGCCATCTTCCGGGTCCACTGCTCCAGTGCCTCCAACTGGGCGATACGCGCCTCGGCGGGCCGACCAGACAGCAAGCGCGGCAAGATGGCGGTGGCTGCGGCTGCAGCCACCCCTGCCACCACCCATCGGGATAACGCGAAGACGAGCAATCCCGCCGCCAGCGCGACCAGTACCCGACGGCGCAGGCGTGGCTGCGCGGCCGACGTCTTCAGACGGACCCACCTCGAGGGCGGTGCGTGGGACACGGCGGTAGCCATCGGGCGGCCCCGTACTCCCGCCGCCAGGCAGACCAGCCCTGCCATGAATGCCGAGCCGGCGGCCATGCTCACCAGCATCGCGGGGCTCACCACACACCTCCCGTGCCAGCTCGGTGACCGTTGAGGGGACGCCGCGGCATTCTCATCGCTGCGGGGTCGAAACCGGCCGCGACCAGGTCGTCTTCGCATTGCGGCCGCACCGTGGTAGGCACGGCCCGGCCGTCTGGCCCGGGCCGGAAGATGTAGTTGCGGCCCGGGACGGGAGCGTCGGCGGGCGGCAGTACCTCGATCACCTCGCTGATGTAACGGTGGTTGGTGGCCGCGTCGCGGCTCAGGTGCACGACGAAGTCGACGGCCATGCCGACCATCATGTGAAGGTCAGACGCCTGCAGGTCTAGGCCTCCGGAGCGACTCAGGATGAGAAGGCGGGGGAAGACCTCTTCGGCGCTGTTGGCGTGCAAGGTACACAGACTGCCCTCGTGCCCACTGTTCATTGCCGCCAACATCGGCCAGGCCTCATCTGCGCGCACTTCTCCCACGATGATCCTCTTGGGGTTGTGCCGGAGGGTCTGGGGAATCAGCTGGTGGAGGGTTATCTCCCCAACACCTTCGGAGTTGGCCGCGCGGGCCTCGAAGGCGATGACGTTGTGGTGGAGCCCGTTGGTGTGCAAAAAGAGCTCTCGATCCGTTTCCAGGGTGGCGATCCGCTCGTCGGGATCGATCTCCGCGGCCAGGGCCCGCAGGAGGGTGGTCTTGCCGGCGCCGGTTCCGCCGGACACGATGATGTCCTTGCGGGCGCGCACGGCCGCACGGAGGAACGCCTCGAGGGCCGGATCCACGGTGCCGACCTTCACTAGGTCGGCGAGCGTGACGTTGACGTGCCGGTGGACGCGCACGCTGACGCACGGATAGGGCGTGACGGACATGGAGGCCGACAGCCGGACGTGTTCTCCCAAGGCGGCGTTCATCAGCGGGTGGGAGAAGCTGAACTCGCGAGGGTTGGACGCCTTGTAGGCACTCCAGCGTTGGATCTTGCCGATGAGTTCGTCGTTGGAGGCCGCCACGGCGGGGCCTTGTTCGGTGCGGCCGTCGCGGTAGCTGATCCACACCCGATCGGCGCCGTTGATGTCGATGTTCTCCACGGCGGGATCGTCCACGTATCGGGTCAGCGGTCCCAGGCCGAAAAGCTCCTCGTACACGGCGCGGGCCAGCCGGGCTTGAGTGGCCGCGCTGAGGGTGCGTCCACTCCTCATCTGATGCTGGGCCCAGGCGGTCACCTGCGCGCGAACGAGATCCATCCCGGAGTCGGCGTCCACGTTAGGGGCAGCCTGCAAGGCGTCGGTAACCAGCGGCATGATGCTGGCCACCGCCGTGCTGAAGGCCGCGGTGTCCAGGTCTCCGCCGGGGCTGTGCCGAAGGTGCTGGCGGTCCGAGTCGAGCGCCGCGGTGCTAGACCGGCTGGGCGGAGGTGGTCCGGTCCAGGCCGCGATGTTGTCTGGTGGCCACATCTGGTGACGAGTTGAGTGTTGATCGTGGTCGCTCACCGGCGGCCTCCGTGTGCTGGATCGGCCGCGAGACTGGCCCCGGCCGAGTTCCGTATGGTTTGCGCGAGTGTGGCGGCGGCGCGTATCAGGCTGGACGTGCGGGCCCGGCGGGGCCTGCCAACGCCGTCGGACAGCAGCTGTGCGGTACGGGGATCCCAGGGGATGTGGGCCAGCACGGGAAGATTCCACAGGGCTTGGCTAACGTCATGCGGCGTGTACGGGCCGACGCCGATCACGCACAGCCTGATCGGGAGAGCCGGCCCCGGGCCGCTGCCGCAGCCGAGGCCTTCCAGACGCGGTTTCAGCGCGGCCACCTGCCGCAGCGTGGGCCGTAGCACGGCCACCAGAAGTCCGGCCATGTCCAGCAGCGCATAGGGCGTCTCCCGGTCACCGAAGTGGCCCAGGTCGACGAGCACGTCAGCGTGGCGGCCCGCTGCCGTCAGTAGAGCGTCACCAAGCAGCGGCCAGACCTCATCCAGTTGCGCGGCCTGCCGCGGGTCGCGCAATCCCGGCAGCAGCCGCCAATGGCGGGCACTGGGCAGGGTGAGAAGGTAGGGCAGGATCGCCTCTGGGGAGGGGTCGTGCGCCAGCGCTAGTCCCGCCTCCAACAGTCCCCCGCTGACGTGGTCGCGGTGCTCGGCCAGGTAGCCGGCGGCGAGGGCCCCGCCGCGGGGGTCACATTCGGCCATGATGACCTGGCCGGGCCAGGCGAGACTGGCCGCGAGCGCGGTCGTGGTCGTGCCTGGAGCTCCCCCAGGTGAGACCAGAGCGATCATGGTCATTCACGTCCCCCGTGGTGTCACGTTGAGGGCGATGTGGCCTCCGGCGGCGGCGACCGCCAGACGAGGGCCGTCGTCCTCACGAACAACGAGGTCAATCACCATGAAGCCGTCGGTGTTTGGACCAGCCACTTGGGATACCACGGCGGGGATGCTGCGCGGTGCCGCGCCATTGGCGCCAGAGGGTTGTTGCTCTTCGGCCGGGGTGAGCACCACCACGACTTGGTCCCCCGGGCGCAGGCCGCGTGCGGGAACCTGGCTCGGTTTGACCGCCAGCGCGACCAGATGCTGGCCTGCCGTCGGCGATTGAGCGGTGGTGACAGCCGTGGGCGGCAGGAGCGTCCCGGCCGCCAGGTCGACCGCCGCCACCTTGCCGACGACCTGGCCCATCTGGTTTCCGGGCATATGCGCGACGGTGTCGTCGGCAGCGAGCATCGCGGTGGTGAGGTCTTGCTCGGTGAACATCTGGCCAACGGGGACGTCCCGTGCCATTACGATCACCGGCGTCCTGTCGGTCAGGGTGGTCACCAGGTACAGCGCGCCCAGCCCGCCAAGAACGATCAGCAGTACCGCCAGTGCCAGCAGCCCGCGCCGGCGTTGCCGGGGTAGCGGGGGCAGTGGCGAAGAGCGCCTGATGCCGGCCGGCGCAGGGTCGTCAATGGTGGGCCGTGAGGGGGAGGTCGTGGATGCCATCACCGTCACCTGCTCCTTTGCGGTTGGGTTAGTGCTTGGCCCTCGGCGATTCGCAGGGCGAAGGCGGTGGTCCGTGTGACCGGAGGCAGCGCGCCGCCCGTGCCGTCGCTGGCGACCCAGGTCGCGGTCCACTGCACGCTGACGGCAGTGCGGTAGGCCGCCCCGGGTTGGTGTGCCGAGGACGTGGTGTAGAGATGGCTGCACCGGGTGTCCTGCTGGTCTGGGCCCTTTGCAGGGTCATATGGGGTTCCGGGCCCCTGGCATGAGTGCGCGGGCCCATCCCCCGGGGTGATGGTCAACGTTGTGGGTATGGCGGTGACCTCCGCTGATACTCCGGCCACGGTGACGCGGCTACGTTGCGGCACCCACTGCGTCTGGTCCACCCAGAAGTAGTGGCGCAGTCCGACTGTGCCGTCGGGTTGCTGGGGCGTCGAGCCGCGAGGCGGCGCCGTGCGCACCGCGGGGAGGGGAAGGTTGAGTTGGCGCAGCGCCTGCTGGGCGACTGCCTCCGGGTTCACCGCTTCCCGGACTATGGGTTGCTGGTCTGGGGCTGGTGGTCCAGTCGTGGTGATCCCTTGCTGCCCGGAGGGCCGGGAGCTGGGGCGCGCGGTTTGGCCGGGCGTTCCCGGTGTCTCCCCGTCCACCCTGCAGCCAATGAGGAATCCGGCCGCATGGCGCCCAGCACGACATGGGTCGGCCACAGCCGACGGCCCGGTTGTGCTGGCGCTCGCCCCTAGGAGGATCACACCTCCGATCAGGATGGCGAGACGGTGCATGGGCGCTCCAGCACGATCACCTGGTAGATCCGCCAACGCCGGTCAGTTCCTTGGGCGAGGTCGGCCTGCACGTGGGCGCGAGGTTCCCCACGTGAGCCTGACACGGCGCGCCCGCTGGCGGCGTCGGTGACGATGACACCGGTCGTGTCTTGGCAATCCGTCACGCGAGCCGTGCCGCCCTTGACCGTGACGTCGATGACGTTGGTTTTCACCGCTCCAGTCACGACCTGCCCCTTTTCGTGTTGGCGTTGCAGGCCGTCGAGGACGTGCTTCAGAAACTCGGGGGTGGTGTACGGGCGCAGCATCTTCCGGGCTTGTGCCAGCGGCACTTGGGACGATCGCATGCCGATCTTCCAGTACGCCTCGTACGCCTCGATGATCGCGGCCTGTTGCCCGGGCGTGGTCGACGGTGGTGGCTCAGGTGATCGGGACGGGACCGTCAGGGTAGCGCCTTGAGACGGAAGCACGACGCGGTCGTTTGAGGCGCAACCGACCAGTACGGTCGTGATCAAAATGGTCCCGATGAACCACCGCGCATGCGCACCAAATGTGGGCTTGCTGAAGGAATTCATCGCCGCTGTCTGACTCCTCACCAATTGATGGACTGCACGAACGCGGACTACGCATTCCGCCTCTGGCCGTCCTTCATGTCACAGCCGGTGTTGCGCTGGGTGTGACCGGTCGACCGCGTGCTGGATCAAGGAGCCGACACGCAGTTGAGTTGTCAGGGCAGGCGAGAGTTGGTCTGCGCACGTGTGTCCGCGTGTACTTACGTGCCTTCCTTCAGAGGCCGGGTTTTCCGAAGGCGGCGGGTGGTCGAGCTCAGCCGTGTGACTGATCGGTTATACGGAGTCTCTTTTCGCGGAGTTCGGATCCACTCCGGGATATACCGACTTGTTATCGAGGTACGCCCGATATGCGGAGATTCGCACTGTGTGAGCGGAATTCACTGTGACAAGCGCTAACGGAAACGCCGCGACAGAAAACCCGTGTATCGGCCGCTCACGTCGGCGTGTCAGCAGCAACGGAAAGCTGATCGGCTGCGATGTTGGTACGGCAGGTCATGCAGCCCTTCGTCTTGATCGTGCAGGAGCGCAGCGATGGTGGATCTCGGTTTCGTCGGCCCCAGCCGCCCGGCTCAGGACTACCGCTTCGTCAAGGTGACCGACGGCGACACCCCGACGATCGAGATGTCCATCCGGATGGTGTCCATCGACACCCCGGAGAGCAAAGTCGGCGGCAGCCCGCCTACCGCCCAGGCCACGCTCGACCGGGCCAAGGAACGCCTGCAAGACGGCACCTACGACGCCCTGCCGGAGGACCTGCGCGAGTACCTCATCGCGCGCATCTCGCCGGACGCCGCGCAGCGGCACCTGAGCGCCGGCAAGTTGGCCGCCGAAGCGCACACGAGCATGGTGACCACCCGGCTGAAGCGGCCGGACGGCTCCCAGCGCCGGATGGCGGTCATCGCCACCGGCGAACTGGTGGAGAAGAACGGCCGGCTCCTGGCGTACACCGCGCCGTGGTTCTCTGGCTCGGCTTCCGACCCGCTGCCGGCGCGTGACCACCCCGACCGGCGCACCTTCAACCTCGACATGGTGGCGCTCGGCTGGGCCGCCACCTTCGTGATCTACCCGTCGATCCCCCGCCCCGCCGACCTGAACCTGCTGATTCAGGAGGCGGAGACGGCCTGGCAGGAGCAGCGCGGCGCGTGGGCGCAGTTCGGCTCCGACCTGCTGCTCGGCTACGAGTACCGGGCCTGCATCAAGCTCGGCGTCCGCGACCTGGACAATCCCGCGGACGCGATCGCAGCTGCCTACCAGCGGGTGTGCGTGGACCTACGCACCCTGACCGAGGTCGGCCTGTTCGGCTATCACCAGGTGCCGCCATCCCAGCGGCTGTGGATCTGGGCCACTGACCTGGAACAAGCCCGCAAGGACCTGTCCCTCACCTGATCCGCGTCGTAGTGCTCGCGGACGATCCCCAGCTCAGCCCGGTGCCTGCGACGCCGGGAATACCGCCTCTTCCTGGACCCTCGCTACAACAAAAGTGACGGGAAGCTTCTGGACGGAGGCAACCGTGGCCGCTTCCCGGGCATCCGAAAGAGCATCGTCCAGGTTGTGGGCGCTGTAGGTGTAGGTGCCATGAACGGACAGGCGGCCATTGCTGTGGTTGAACTCCATCACGACGAACTCGGTTGAGGAGAGAGGGCCGTCGACCATGAGGATCTCCTTCGGCTGGAGGAAGGTCTTCAGGGTAAGCCGCTGTTCTGTCCGTTCTCAGTGAAGCCCGTCCAAGTAGAAGTTGCTGACCTGGGCGGGCCTGGTTGGTTGAGACGCGGACAGCGGGCAATTCTCAGTCGAGCTGGCCGGAATCGCTGTTCTCTCATGGCCGTCTCAGCGAATCTGGCCCGAATGGCGAGATGATCAGGCGGTTTCGTTGTAGTTGTCGAGGTTGCGACGCCATGCGGCTGGGTCGGCGGTGCGGCGGTCTTCGGTCCAGCGGCGGCGCCGATGATCGGTCCGGACGCAGAGCGGTTCTCAACGGGGCCTGCGGAAGAACGATCCGAGCAGGTCGCGCAGCACGTGACGGGCATCGGTCCGGGTCGCGGGATCGCCGGCGAACAGGGCTCTCCCAACGGCCAGGCCCACGAAGGACAGCACCACGGCCATGAACACGATGAGCGCCACTCCGGCGATGCTCCACGCCGGCCCGGCCCCCGCCAGCAGCTCCACCAAGATCCCAGTCATCTACCGCGTCTCCTCAATGCGCACGTCCGCTGCCGGGGCGTCGGTGCGCGGGTGATCTGACGCCCGTCCGCGCTTCCCCGGGACGGCTCTTCGACTGAGCCGCTGCCTCCACGATGAGACCGCGCCGGACAGGCTTGTTGATCTTTGGCGGAAGTCGTCCTGTATTGGTCCTGGACCCGCATCGCGGCCCGGCCCGGTGCGTTCGTCCAAGACGCCCGCGGGCGAATCGCTGTACCGCTACCGTGGCTGGTTGGCGGAACTTGGCAGTTATTGGCGAGGGTTGGGACATGCGCAGAGCGATCGACCTGCCGGGCGAGGACGTCCTGCCGCCTGGAGCGCTGCGGACGATGACCGCGGCTCTGCATGAGGTGTATGTCGGGGCCGGGCGACCAGGTACTGGCCGGATCTCCACGACCATCAACAATGGCGACCTTGCCGACTACCCGGCCACGATCAGTGATGAACGGGTCCGCCAGCTGCTGCGCGGCGAAGGAGGGATGCCCGAGTGGCTGCGCTACCTCTCCGTTGTCCGCTACCTCGTCGATCACCACACGCCCGCACTCGACCGAGCCGAACAGGAGCTGCGGTTCAAGCGGCTCTATGACGCGGCCTTCGCCGAAGCCCAGGCCACGCCTTCAGCCGATCTGGCTCTCAGCCCGGCATCCGCTCAACCACACGACGCCCAACGCGTCCAGGAGGCGCCCGCTCCCGTCGCAGGCCCCCCGCACAGCCCGGCCGCCAGCGGGCTCGAACTGCTCAAGGACAGCCTGCGCGCCCACGGCGGCCTGCCTCTGTACGTCGCTGAGGAAGCCGCCAGAGGCCTGTGCACGGAGCTCCAGGACGCCGCCCGCGCGATCATCGATGACGTCGAGCTGCCGGCGGATGTCCTGGTTGAGGTGAAGTTCATGGACGGCAAGCCAGACACCACCTACGGCGGCCGCCCCTACCAGCCACTCCGTACCCACCAGCTCGGGCTCACGCTGATGTTGTCGATGAACCAGCCCTTCACCGTCCGGTCCGTAGCCGGGATGCTCCCCGGCATCGCCACCCACCGCGACAACGACCAGTCCTTCATCGTCGTCGACCCGACTCACCCGGACGTGGAACCGCTCTACCTCCACGTCACCGATCTGCACCCCGAACCCACCGACGATGCCAGGCAACGCATCCGCGCCTGGGTCAGCGGGCAGGTGGACCTGCTGTTCACCGCCGCCGCCACCAACTACAACGCGGCCCGCGACGCTCTCGGCTACCGCGATTCCGCGCCCTGACCTCACGCTCCCCACGCCGCCCGCGCGTCGGGAAGCTGCAGGCGGCGGCCACCGCGGTCAATGTCGCTGTTTCTGCCGCGCTCTTGTCGTGCTGGCTTGGCAGCTGAGTGATGGACTGGTGGGCGTTATGAAGGCCGTTGCCCGGCCCCGAGGACTCGGGGCCGGGCAACGGGCCTGTGCGTGATGTTGTGTGGTGGTGCGCGATTTCTGGGTGGGTGTGCTTGGCGGGGGTGGTCACATCGAGCCGATGACGAGGTTCTTGCGGGCGGCTTCGACGAATCTGGTGGCCGCTGTCGGGGTGCGTCTTGAAGAAGTGCGAAGTCGGGACCAGCGGCGGATGAGACGGCCGTCCGGTACAGCACGCAGGAGGTCTGTAGCCCCCCGCATCGGGCTACCCGCCGATATCGTTTGTCCTGCAGATGCGAGCCCAGGATTCGACCTTCTCCTGTTTGTGCTCGCCTTCACCCGCCCACTCGAATACCGCTCTGAAGAACACCTGGGTGGGGGCCGCGCACAATCCATACCCAGAAACAGCGGTGTCTCCACCCGCGAATGGACCATCCGGGTCAGTGGTCACCACAGTCTGGCTGGTGTTGATGCTGGTCCAGCTCGTTGACAATATGTTAATGAGATAGGTGTAGTCATCTGGCACGTCCAGCATGCCAGCGTGGACACGGTATCTCTTGTTGGGAATGTCCCAATGCAGGTGGACGCACCGGCGTATTTTCGTCCCGACACACTTCCCGTTTATCTCAATGTCGTCCTCGGCATGCGCGGGTGAACCTGTCGCGACGAAGAGAGCTGTAAACAGCCCCACCAGGGCGGCCCATCTGAGCATGGCGGGGCCTACCGGCGTAAGCGCTGCGACGCCCGCAGCCGCCCTGAGAAGCTTCTTGGTCAGAGTTCCCATGTGATACTCGCCTCCCGGCGACCGTCGATCTATCAGCTGTTCCTACAGGGCTGGCCCGTGGACGCGTGCGCGCATATGCCCGGCCCCGAGGAGAGCCACCACCAGAGCGAACTCTTCACGAAGGGCGGCCTGTTGTCTTGAACGAATGCGAAGTAACACACCACGCCGGGCGGTCATGCTGCGGGCAGCGTGGGGGTTCCGGTGTGCCGTGCCGCCGCGTGCGACACCTCATGAGCCGCCGATGTGGCGGCCGCGGTGCGGGCGTTCACCCGGAAGCGATCAGGCGTCAGGCCGGTGATGGCTTTGAACTCTCGGGTCAGGTGCGCCTGATCGCTGAAGCCGCAGGCCCCGGCGACCAATGCCGGCGCCAGGTCCTCCATGAGCAGGAGCGCGGCGCGCCGGAACCGGACCACCCGCGCCAAAGCCTTCGGCGACAGGCCGATCTGCTCCTGGAAGCGGTACTCCAGTTGACGCGGGCTCCAGCCGGCTTCTTCGGCCAGTTTCGCTATGGGGATGCCGCCGCCGGTGCGGATCACTTCGGTGTGGGCCCATTGCACGCGCGGTGACCATGCGCCGCCCCTGGCCAGCCACATCGACAGCACATCATCCAGCAGCCGGAACCGCTGCTCCCAGCCGGGCAACGCGGCCAGGGCGGCGGCGAGCTGGTGTACCCGGTCCCCCAGCAGGTCCTCCGGCTTCACCATGGCTCCGGCGAGCTCATACATATCAACGCCGAATATCGCGAACGCAGCCCAAGGCGCCAGGACCACGATGACGCAATGCGCGCCGCCGCTGGGCTCCACGATCCAGGACGACCGTGTGGTCGGTCCCGAGACGTAGGACGTGAGCGGCGTCCCGCCGACGCGGTCTGTCAGGCCGCGGCGCAGCAATTGCTGCTCGGCGTCGAGCCCGAGCAGAAGCGTCACCGCGCCACCCGGGAATCCCTGCCAAGGCTGCGTCAGGCCCTGGTCCATCCGTATGCCCCGATAGGCGAGCACTCCGGGCCGCAATCGTGGATGCGGCAGGGTGAGCGCCGACTCCCATGTTTCGGCCGGGCAGGAGGAATACCGTATGCGCATGCGGCCGCCTCCCAGGCGACGTTTTCGGCATGTTCCGGCACTTACCCCATCAGCATCGCAGGCCGCGCGATCGTTTACACCGGACAACCCAAGATCCCGATCAAGACCCTCGGCATCGGCTTTCATGACGCCCACCAGTCCATCAACCAGCTGCCGAGTCAGCACGACAAGAGCGCGGCAGAAACAGCGACGTTTACCGTGGCACGTCACACCATGGCCTACACCGCCAACCAGATCACCACGATGGCCCAGCACATCCGCGGCTGCCAGATCTGCGGCGCCAACGACCCGGATATCGTCGCCGACACCTACGCCGAGGACCTCCCGCCCGAGGAACTGGAGGGCTACATCGCCAGCGCTCACCGGTTGGCGATGCGGTTAGGCGGTGCCCCGCCGGGTTATTCGCGGGGCGGCCCCTTGTCAACGACGGGGGCCCGCCCTCACCGACGTGGCAGCCGCCAACGAGCGCGCCGAACGGGGCCCACGCCGAGCTTGCCGGCGCCCGTGAGCAGGCCCCGTGCCGAGCTGGCCGCCTGCCACCCTATTCGTCCTCTGGTCGGTCACCAGTCCCAAGGTCGCTGCGCCGACTGCGCCGGCGCTGAGCAGCGCGGTGGGCCAGTCGGCATGGGCGGCCAGAGTGAGCACAGGTGATCGCGGCCAGCACCACGGTGGCGAGCAGGGTGAGCAGCGCGGGAAGAGAAAACACCAGGACCTCATCCTTCACAAGCAGACGGGAGGGCCGGCGGCGGTCAGGTCATCGGCCCAGAACGTGATCAATTCCTCGGTGGTGAACCGATCGAACGGAGGTGTGAGCGGGACTCGGCTGCTCTTCAGCGCCCAGATCGTCACCAGCAGGGACGCCATCTCCTCCGAGGTGCAGGGGCAATCAGGGTGTCGGCAACCGCCGGGCCGCCCGCAGGCGCCCGTCCGAGAGGCCCGCGCGGCGGCGGGTGAACCGGCAGGGCGGGCGGTGGCCGGGCAGAGCGGAGCGTCGGGGGCGGCCAAGCGCAGCATCGAGTGCCCTTCAAAACGGGTGGGGGAAGGCAAGGAGAGGATCACGATGCCCGCCCCCGGTGCGGCGGCGCCAGCGGTCCAAACATGGTCGAACGAGGTCGAAAGCAGTGCGCGGACACCGGTGAAGGGCCGAACGCGAAGACCCACCGGGTCCCCCAGGAGAGTGCGGGATCATCGACCATGCCGCTGGCCGCACCTGTCACCGACGTCTTCGCCGAGCACCCTCCCCAATTGCTGGACGACGGCTTCCCCGATCTCATCTCCGCCCAGCTAGGCACACCATGGCAGGAGACGCCGCCCATGATCGAGTCCGTACCGGAGCCCTCGAGGCTAACCGCCGGCGACTCCCCCTCCACGCGGGCAATGCATAACTCCGTTGAGAAACCCATGATCAGGTGACGTCTTCGGCGGCGGCGCGAGGCTCGTCGCGGATGGCGGAACTCCGGGGCATCACTGCGCATTTGTTAAGCCACGGTCCAGCCCGTGATGAGATAATCCGCACCGGGGCTGACGTCTCACGAGAAGGGCGAGTGATCGTCGTGGTCAGACACATTTTACGCGTCCTCATCGCGCTCACTTCCGCAATGGTTCTCACCGCGGGACTGCCATCGTCATCCGCATCCGCCGCCGCAGACGTGCGGACCTTCAAGTTTCCGCCGCTGACGCGCAGCCCGCAGTTCCTGTACGGCGGTTGTCCCTACAAGATCCTCTACGGCAAATTCGGCAACGCGGTCTTCGCTCAGGTCGCCGTCTACTCCGGCTGTTCAGCTCCCATGAACGTGGCCATTTCCAGCACCGCAGGAGGCCTGGCCAAATGTGACGGTCAATCGTCGCACTGCCCGGTGCGGGGCGGGCAGGATGGATGCGGGACCTACCTCTGGTGGCAGGCGACCCTGGAGGTGACACAGGCTGAGCAAGCCAGGAATATGGCCGTGGCTTTTCCGGACGGGAGCGTCCGCTACTTCCATCCAACCCAGGGCGATCCCGTGAGCGGCAGAAACTGCTGACGAATTCATGGGCTGTTGCGGGGCCGGCAAGGCATCCCAGCCACGCTCCTTGGCAGACCGACTTCCGCGAGTACCGGCGCACCGAGAAGCAGCGCCGGAGCGGGCGGCGGGTCTACCCAATCGACGCCTTTACCAGCGTCCCGCGCCCCTCCCCCGTGATGGCCTGGACGCCCGACCTCCGAACACAGCGGCGGGGACGAACGCGTCCCCATAAGGAAGGTGTCCCCGAACCGGGCCAGACGCTGCCCCGGCGTTGCCGGCCACGGCCCCGCGAAGGGATCGGGCACCGGGCACGACGAAGGGCAGGCGCCTCCTCCGCTGCGCGCCCTACAGAGCGCAGGTCACAGGTCGGCGATTACCGCCAGGAGATCGAGGAGCTGCTCGTCGGGGTGCGGTGAATGGCGTTCCCGCTCGCTCGCTGACGCAAGTCCCGCGGCGAGCATGGCCGTGCTGACGGGAGGCGCATGCTGAGAACCCTGCTGGACATCGCGACGAACTGGACGGTGCGCGGGGAAGACCCGCGTCACGTCCGCTGCCGCCGGTGCGGCGAGATCCACAGCGAGGGCGCGGGCGGCGGCCACTTCCTCACGACCGCCTCATTCACCGCGCAGCAGACGGCTGAGGGCCAGGCCGTGAGCGACTCTCTGACCACCCCCGCCGAGTGGGTGTGCCCGTGCGGCCGCCGGAGCCCCATGGAGATAGGTGAACTGCTAACCAACGACACGCTGGTGAGCTGCCGCCGGAGATGGATCTGCCGCAACCGCTGGCGCGTCCCGGGCGAGGTGACGCAGATGACGTGCCCCTGCTGCTGGACCGACCAACCGGGGCCAGCAGCGTAGCAACTGGCGCCTCGCTCCCCGGCACGGTGGGCCTCGACGGCGGATCTCCGTCCAAGAGAAATGTCGCCGACGTCCTCGCCGCGCTGACGTCGCGCGATCAGGTCCAAGATGCGCGCCTTTTCATTGTCGCTCATGCCGCTCATAACCCGGGAGCGTACGGCGATCCCCCTGAGAATGCCGTCCGACCAGCTAACGATGACGAGGAATCCAGCTCCGGGGATTGCGCTGGTAGCGGTCCGGCTCGACCGTCAGGAGCGGCGTTCCCGTTACAGTGAGGACCTCGGTGAGGCTGGAGCAGCCGGTGGCGTGTTGCGCGGCCAAGACGATCCGGGCGGAGGCCTCGGCGTCCTCGAGGGGATCGGCGTGGTGGGTGAGCAGTTGGATTCCGTGTTCGTCGCAGTTCAGGCCAGCCTCGGGAAACAAGACGTAGGCCAGGCCGACCGAGGTGTAACTGTGCACGCCATGCTCGGTGGCATGCTTGGCGGGCCAGACCCGGCGGGCCAACTGTAGGGAGCACGCGTAGGTGAGTGATGGCCACGGGGCGCCGACGTCGTCACAGCCACGACGCAGTGCCCCTACGTCGTGGCCCGCGCCATGGGCGACGACCGGCCGCCCAGCGATGAAGTCGGCCATGTCCGGCCAGGCCTCGACGAACAGAGGCGCCTGGTCGTATCGCTCGCGGGTGATCTCCTCCCGAGGCTGTTCCCAGGTGCGATAGGGCCTGCCCGGTGTACGGACCAGCCAGGACCGCCGGTCCACAATGCGCCCGTTCCGAACCGCCACCCATCCCAGGTACAGCGGACTGAGCCTCCTGTTGGCGCACTGGGCATCGAGCGCCACCCACGAATCCTCCACGGTCACGGCCTGACGGTAGGAGACGCCTCCGACAACTCGGGGTCTCTGCGGCTCATCGGTCGCTGGGGAGTTTGGCGACGACCGTGTTGATTGAGCGACAGGAGAGTGTCAGCGGGCCGCGGCCGCTCGGAGAAGTACGTCCGCAACTTCTGGCGGCCCCAGGACGGATTTCCCGCGCCGAAGGGCGGCGGCCTACCCGGCACACCACCGGCCCCGATCCCGAACTCTACGACGAGGCTGCCCTGGACGCCTGGCGCGCCCGGACCCTGGCGCAGCCGACCCCGTACCCGATGCCGGCCGAGGCCGACCAGATGCGCACCCTGGGCGGCATTGCCCGGCTGCTGGGCGTGGACGGCAAGACGATCAGTCAGTACCGGCACGCGATCGAGGCCCGGGTGCAGGACCGCGAACAGCGGGGCAGCCGCACCCTCTACCGGATGCGTGAGGTCATCGAAGCACTGAACGAGATCCGGCGCGGTCCCGGGGTAGCGGCCGATCCGGAGCATGACCGCCGCAGAAGATCACCAGGCCAGAAGCCCCCTACGACTGAGCGTGTCAACGTTGACGCGAGGCTTCCAGGGCGCGTTTGAGCCGCGGTATCGACTCGTCAGGAACCGCGTTCTGCAGCTGCGCTCCGGTACGCGTGGCCAGATCGCCCAGCGTTTCGTAGGGCAGCATCCGTCCCATCTCGGTCAGCAACATCACGGCGGCGTGGAGTGCGCCCAGGGGCACAGCCACCTGAGGATCGGCCGCGTAGCGGTCAACGGTCGCCGTGCTCCACTGGTGGCCGAGGTAAGGCGCGTTGTCGAGCAACGCGTCGGCCAGCTGATCGCGCCGAGCCCGATCCTGCGGCTGGTCGGTGATCGCAGTCATGAAGTCCCCCTCACTGTTCTGGGGGGCGCTGAGATGCTTTCCCCTTCCCCGACCTGTGCAATCGCTTCGCGCGCAGACCCGGACCGAGGCACCCGGTAGGACGGCCGTGATCAAAGTCTTCGGCAAGGGAAAGGGGTACTCACGAAGGCACGTTCAGCGTGAGATGGCGCGGTCGGCCTCCGACGCGCGGCTGAACCGTCGCCTGAGCGTCGGCTACTCGCCAGCCAGGGCCTCGTAGGCGGTGGACCGGCCGATCTTCAAGGTTCGGGCGGCTTCGGTGACGCTGACGCCGTCGGCGACCAAGCGGCGTAGCGTGGCCAGTTCGGTGGGGCCGATCACGCGGGGTCAGCCCCGCTCTTCTTCTTGCCGGGCAGCATGGCGCCGGCGGTTTCGCGGCGCTTGGCGGCGGCGATCCCCTCGGCCTGACGCTCGGCGCGCAGCTCCAGCTCATACTGGGTGTCAGCCCACATAAGCCAAAACCCACATTGAGTGGATCTTGAGTGGATCCCTACTGGTGGACAGCCGTTGGCGCTGAGAACGATCTTGCTAGGGGTGCCAGCTGGCAGAACGGGATGCAGGGTGGCGAACTGCTGGTCAGCGTCGCGCGAGTGCTGCGTAGGCGGTGGAGCGGCCGATTTTGAGGGTGCGGGCGGCCTCGGTGACCGAGACGCCGTCGTTGACCGCGTACCGACTTCTCATTTGACAAATCTCCTTTCTGATTGTGTCGTGATCACCGCTGGAAGATGTGACGGATCTCGTCGATGGCGGCGAGCACGTCGTCCCACGTCCAATCGCTGATCTTCTTTGTCAGCGCTGCAAGTGCGAGGACGGCGAGGAATAGGGAGACGCCCAGCAACTGCAGGTCCACGGTCGGCCTACCGTTGCCTGGGCGTGTGTGGTGTTCGTGTGGCGGAGGGGCGCCGTTGGGCAGATTATTCCGATCTCGCATCCTTGCTCGTCGCCTCCTTAGTGGTTCCAGCCGTTGTGGTGGTGACATCGCGGCGCGATGTCACCACGTGCTGAGCGCTTGTCGTGGAGGGCCGTCGGCGACGGCCGCGTCGCGCTCTGTCCTGTGGAAATTCGATGGGCGTGGTAGATGTGTCGTCGTCGACCACCAGATCGAGCGCACGCAGCGCGGTTCGGGCACGGCTGACGGGGCCAGGGTCACCAACCCGGAGAGGCCCGTCCCCTCCTCGCAGGACCGCCGCGATCAGTCTCTCGGTGAGCTGACGGTAATAGTCGTTCTCGTCCCGCAGCTCCCGCACAGCATGCTCGAGGCGAGTCAACCGAGTGTCGTGATCATGTGTAGGCGTGCCGGATGTCCGCTGGTCGGCAGCTCGTGGTTCGGATCGGTCGCAGGCAGTCGAGAGGCTCGGCACCAGCGTGAGTTTGGCTACGGTCGGCGGTGCTGTTTTCCCATCACCGCTGGGGGCGTTGTCGCGGTCACCAGTCATGAGCTGATCCTTTGCGTCTCGCCTTAATAATTGAGCTAATTACATGCAATATATATGACTTGCTCCGCAACGGGTGGCGGTGACGTCGGCCAATCTGGCTTGCGCCGCGGTCGTGATCCCGCCTGCCTAGGTGATCAGGCAGCGGATCACGAAGTTGAGTGTGATCGGCACGAGCGCGAAAGCTAGGGCGAAGAGGATCATGTTCAGGGCGGTCGGTCGCCGCATGGTTGTTCTCCTTGATCAGGGTCGTTGTGGCGTGTATGTCGGGTGATCACGCTTCAACTGGCCAGTTGGACATAGTCGTCATCTCGGTATTCGGGGCTGTAAGGGTTGCCGCGATCGTCGCGGCAATCGATCGTGCGCCGACCCTGGTTGCCTGGGTGGACGGTCCAATCGTCGACGGTCACCACGATTTGCTTGATGGGCTCGTCCGGGTCAGTGATGAGGATCCGCATGCCGACCTCCAGTTCGGCGACACGAACCCATGCGCCGCCATCCAAGAGGGCAAGAGCGCCGTCCTCATCCAGGTCCGCGACGATCTCATCGAAGGGATCGATGTTCGCGCTGTGTTCCTGTTCCGGCTCTACCCCCTCCGTCGAGGGCGGGTCGTCTTGCTCCTGGTCGGGATGGGCTTCGCTCGGGAACAGGACGGAGCTGCTCAGATCCCACACCCGTGCACGGCTCCGTGGACCGCTTCCCATAGGTCGGCGGACCGTCCGCCGACGGGTCTGGGTCTTTTTCTCGAGTTCCGTCTCCAGCTGTCCCGTGGCCATCAGGGCCTCGTCTATGGCGTCGCGGTCGAGGTTGAAGTCTTGCTCGATGCCCCGGGCTACGCTCGCGGCCACTTCGAGCGTCTCTTTCGGATGCAGGAAGACGCGTCGCCGGCCGTGGCTGTCGTCAATGCGGCCCAGCCAGACGCCGTCCGGTTGAAGGGCACCGCCACGTTCCCGGCTCCAGCCGTACAGGGTGGGGTCGCCGGCCGGTGGTTTGCCAGGCTCTCCGGTCAGATGGGCAGCGCCGGACTGCAGCGCGGTCCGGACCAAGAACATCAGCTGCTCGGCGGCCTCGGTGGGGCTTGCTGCGTCGGCCGGAGTCGACTCCCAGACAAGATCCGGGTCACGGTCGTTGGCAGGCTGCGGTCCGTGCCACACCGTCCCTTCGGGTATCAGGTCGTACAGGATCTGCAGGTCCGGGTCGGTGCGTTCGTCCACGGCCGCCCAGTGCACTTCGACCGGATTCGGCACGTAGAAGACCTGGGCGTTCCGGGGGCCCTTGCGGGTCATCACCACGGCGCGGCCCTGGATGTCGGGCACCGTCGTGCCGATGTGCCGGGATTGCCACATCATTTGTGCGCCCTCGGGACTGAGCGCGGTCAGCGAGACGCGGAAGCGGAAGTTGTCGCGACTCCCCTCTGGGAACAGCGTGGCATCGGGGCGCTGCGTGCCAATCAGGAGGTGGATGTTGGCGGAGCGGGCCATCGCGGCCAGCCGCTTGACCTTGTTCAGGACGGGGTGCTCGCCCTTGTTCTTGGGGTCTTGCTCCTTCCACCATTCGTTGACGGCGTCTCTGAAGTCGAGGTACTCGTCGAGGATCAACAAGACACGCTTGTAGTCTGAGGGCCGCTTCTTCAGGCTCGTGATCTCGGCGTAGCGCGCCTGCATCAGGTCGAAGACGTCGTCCACCACCTTGACCATGTGGGGGACGTTGGTGCCGGTGGCAATCTCGGTCACGCCGGGCCAGCCGATGAGGCCCAGCAGCTCGATGCACTTCGGGTCCACGCCGCGCACGTCGATGCCCAAACGGCAGGCCGCCAAGGCCAGAACAAGGATGGCGTTGGTCTTGCCTCCGCCGGTGGGGCCGACGATGAGCGCGTGGGGCCGGGCGGTGTTGCTGAGTTGCCAGCCCACCACCTCGCCGTCCTCGTCGACCGCGAACGGCAGGACGAGCTCGCCATCGAACATCTGTTGCATGACGCTCACCGGGTGCACCGGTGGGAATACCTTGGTGGGCAACTCGCGGCGTCGGCGAATAGTCAGCTTGTCGGCCGGCAGGTCCCACTCCCCGACCGCGGCGTTGGCGTCCCCGTACAGGATCGTGGCGTAGTACTCCACGATCCTGAGTTGGTTTTCCGGATTGGCTGTGCGGGGGTTGGGCGGGAAGGTGACCTCCATGACCTCGGCGGGAAAGCCCTTCGCGTCCGGGGTGGTCTCGGTGATTTTGACCGTGGCGCCTGGCAGGATCTTGCTGACCACTTCCGTGGCTCGCTGTTCGGCAACCTCGAGCGGGTCGGGCTCTTTCTCGTCCGGCCGGTTGACGACCTCCCACTCGATCTTGTCTTCGGTGGGGCGCGGGTGCAGCTGCACATGTAGGTCGAAACTGCGGTCGAACACGTGCTTGAGCGCCGATAGCACGTCGGGGGCGCTCTCGTTAACCCCCTGTCCGGGAAAGATCTCTCCTTGGTGGGGAACTAGGGTCTGCCATCGGGTGACGGTCACACTCTGCCCGGGTGGCTCTCCCGACTTGACCACCGGCGCGATCTTCTCGTGCAGCCGCAGCAGGATCCGGCGACGGTCACGGGTGCGGCGAGCCGCGCGCACAACGGCTATCTCGGTGCCGACCGCCGCCAGGATCACCGGCGGCAACAACGCATAGAAGAGGAAGAACCACAGTCCCGCCAGTGCGAGCAGCCAGAATGTGGCCAGTATCTTGGCCAGGCGTGTCCACGGGTTGACCGGTGTCAGGCGGTTGGCGGCGGAGGCGAGACTCGCGACGGCGGCGGCGCCCAGGCCGCCGACGGCCAGGCCGCCGAGCAACCACAGTGCGGTACCCCACTGGCCGATGAGCAGACACCCGGCAACCGTGCACGCGCCGAAGACGATCACGGCGGCGATCGCGCGCTGCCAGCCGGGGGGTGCGGGCGTTGGTTTGCTGGGATGGCGGACAGGCGAGGTCATGACGGATCCTGATCGGGCAGGGAACGGGAACGGGACGCTCTATTGGCGGCCGTTGCACGTCGTGGCCGCGAGCTGGTGCAGGTTCCGGCGCTCGTCATCGTTGATCGTTTCCTGCTGGCTGGAAGAACCGTTGGATGGTGAACATGCGCCGGTTGACGTGGCGGGCGTAGCTTTCGACACGAACCTTCGCCCCGGTGTGGGGGGCGTTGAGCATCTGCTGCCGGGCTGGGTCCACGATGATGCCTACGTGCCCGATCGTGTAGGGCCCGAGGTAGCTGTCGTAGAAGACCAGGTCTCCCACGCGGGCTTCGGCTTCCGGCACCGTGATCGCATGCCCGTTTTTGCCATGGCGCCATTGCGCGTGCGCGGTGCGGGGCAGGGCGATACCCGCCGCGGCGAAAGCTTGCTGGGTGAGACTGCTGCAGTCGCAGTTGGTGGTGGCGGCGGAGTCCGGCTCAGGGCGGGTGCAGGAACCGCCGTACCGGTATGGAGTGCCCACGAACCGTTGCGCATAGGCGAAGACCTTCTCCAGGGCTCCGGTGGGCAAGACCCCAGGCGTGCTGCTGGGGCAGGCCTGGGTGGTAGCCGCCTGCGCGGCGTCCGCGACCTTGTCGACGATCTGCCTCGCCGCCTGCTCGTGCGTGGCGTAGGCGGCATCTCCGCGCAGCTGCTGCGAGATTTGGGCCAGAGGCAGAGCGGTCCATCCATCGATGCGCGTCAGCCGGTCGAAGAAGGCTGTAGCGGCTGCCACCGGATCCATGATTTGTTCGGGTGTGCTCTGACCCGGGGAGGGCCTCTGCTGAAACAGCCCCAGGGCGCCGGCGTCACCGGCGGCCTGGTTCTGCAGCCCGGACTCGTGGACCGCGGCCGCGACACCGATCATGGCGCCTGTGTTCCAGACGTCGTCCGGCAACCGCGCACGCGCCACACTGGCGATCGTTGCCGCGTGGGTCATTTGCTGCGCCGACCAGCGATTCCAGGGCTGTTGGGGGGCAGCGGCTTGCACGCATCGGGCAGAATCGTCGGCTGTCTGGCTGTGCGCCGATAGTCCGATGCCGGCCATTTGGCTGGTGCACGCGCCCAGGACCGCCACGACCAGGGCTAAGGCTCCGAGGAGGCAGAACACGATCTTCAGCACGGTGGCTCACCCCCCGATGGTCTCCAGCAGCAGGGACGAGGCGAGCCAGCGGTCGTCCGTGAGAGTCAGCGTGACCAGGACGGGTCCGGCGTCGGTGGGCACTCTCAGGTGGGCGAAATCATCGCCGCGTTCGACGAGCTGCGCGGACCCGGTGAGCTCTGTGGCGGGGATCGTCGAGAGGTCGACGTCGGCGAGCTGCCGGTACAGATCGGTCGTGACGTAGGGGGCCAGGTCCTTCCGCCAGCGTCGGCGGTCGCCGCTGGCGGTGGCCCAGGCGGTGACGACCACTTCGGCGACATCCACCGGGTCTTCCACTTCGGCCTGCGGTGCACCGTCGATGGGTGGCTCGGCTTCGCGTGCGGGCGTGACGGTCTGTGCGGGCGACGGCGTCGCCACGGCGAGAGCGGAGGAGCTGAGCGTCCCAGGTGCTGGAGAGGCAGGTGCGGCGGCGGTCTGCGGTGCGCCTCCGCAGCGGCCGAGGAGAAGGACGCACACGCCAAGCGCGACCACGATGGTCCAGAATCGGCGAGGGGAATACATCGGCCAGCGCAACACGGCCCGGAACAGGCTCGCGAACATTAGTCGTCCCCCTCGCTTTCGCTGTCTGGCGAAGAAGTGCGGACCTCATGGGCCGGATCGTCGGGGCCGCTGTAGACGACGTACACGACAGTGCCGTCCTCGTCGACATTGCGCTCCCCGACGAGGGGCGTAGGCCCGGCGTCGGTTCCGCGCGGGGCTCGTGCCTCTCGGCTGCGCGTCTCCTCCGGGCTCCTCGGCTCCCCCGGACGTGGCCGACGGCGTCCCTCATCACCGCCGGTTCTTCCCTCTTCCGAACCCGTGTGGCGGGGCACCCAGGGGTTGGCATAGTCGGGTTCCTCAGGGAAGGGGTCCTCTTCTCCGGGGCCGGGCCGCCGGGTAGAGCGCCTGTTGGGGTCACGGGTTTGTACCCAGAACCGCAGATAGCGGTAATCAACGTTGTCTGACGGCCGCCAGTCGGGATCGCCACCGGCACGCTCCCGTCGCCGGCCACCACCGCCGTCACCTCCGCCGCCACCACCACCGTCATCGTCGTCATCGTCGATGGGAGGAGGAGAGCCTGCCGACCCGCCACCACCGGGTCCCCCGCCAGGTGGAGGACGACGCCCGCTTCCACCTGCCGTTGGGCCCCAAGGAGGCGGCTTCCTCGGCCCACCACTGGTACCCAGGACGAGGGCGCGCGTCTTCGATAGCGCCCAGTATCCGAGGAGCCATCGCATGGACCTGGGGAAGACGTTGTTGCCGCGTATGCGTCGAATCACGACGAACAGCACGACGGTGAGGATCAGATACAGCAGCAGAGCGCTCGGCAGGTTGATCTGGGCATCGCGGCCCAGGAGCTCGCGGGCCAGGAGGCCACTCAGTCCCGAGCCGACCGCGTACAGAAGGGCGCTGAGCACGCTGCCAGCGGTGGCCTGGAGGGCCTGCTTCAGCACGTGGGCGCCGGGAAGATGCAGTCCGACGACCAGCAGCAGGGGTAAGATGATCACCACCATGCGCACGGTGATCAACGCGAAGACGACCGCAAGAGAGGCAACCAGGTCGAAGAAGCTGACCACCACCGCGGCGATTAGCGCCATCAGCCCGGTCGCGGCACGGTTGGTCCCTTCGCCGGTCAGGTATTGGTAAGCAGCGGGATCTTCTTCCTTGATCTGGGCTGCCGTCTTCTTCCACGTCTCGCGTTTGGCCAGGATGACTTTGCTCAACTCGTTCGGCTGGCGCGCTTCCTGCAGGGAGATGGCCTGGCATTGAAACAGGGTCGGTCCGTGCTTTTGGGCCGTTGGGGAGTCAGGGTCGCCGAACACGCCGCGCAGCCATGACCGGTACAGCACCGCCTCCACCAGCAGCCCACTGTGCGCCGCTTGCGCGTTGGGGGCGTCGGCCTGGCCGACGAATCCGGCGTGGAAGTTGCTGATCGTATCGGTCACCACGACGTCGGCGGCATCGCCCGGCGTCGTGGGAAAGCGCCACAGTGCCGCCCACATGGTCAAGGCCACGACCAGCCACGCCACCATCCGCATCGCCTGGGGGAGGTCACGGCGGTGGGCGATCCAGGCGAGGGACAGGCCAACCAGGATGATCGAGGGACCGAGCCAGGCGGCCACACCGTCGGACACCGCCCGGGTCGCCGCGGCGACCGTCTCATCGAGCCGGTCGACCACCGTGGGAGAGGTTGCCGCGCGATGGGCGCTGTTAGTGACCGCGACCACCATGGTGGCGATGTCCAGCATTATCTGGCCAAAGTAGGTGTCGGCCACCGCACCGTAATTGAGGATGGCGGCGGGGCCGCAGCCCAGGTCGTACCGATTCCAGACCAATCCCGCGTAGCCATAGATTTCGGGGATCGTGACCGTGGCGTCCGGGCCGAAGGCCTGGCCCGGACGGCCAGCTGGCGGAGCCGTGGACGGTGGGGGGTCGAAGGTGGCGCCGACGCTGGCGGTTGGCAGTTGCGCGTCCCGAGGGTCGCCTTCGCAGTCGAGGTTGGCGCTCTCGGCCGCGACAGCCGCAACACGAGAAGAGGATGTGCCGGCATGAGCAGGCCCGCCCATGCCGGCAAGGAATACCACGGCCACAGCGACGGCCGCGAGGCGTGCGCCGGCGTGCATGATTGCGCGGTGGGTGCTGGTCATGGTTGCTGCAGCTCCTCACGTCGGTCGTGTGGGTAGGGAAGTTGCCGACGGGGCTGGCGTGACAGGGTGCTGTGGTCGCGGCCCTGCTGCAACTGGCTGGGATCGGCGGTGGTGTCCAGCGCTGCACGCAGGTGGGGCAGGGCGTGGATGTCGTTGAAGATTCTCTCGATGCCGCCGTTTCCGTCGGCGAAGATCCATTCGCGGTATCCGGTCCGGCCCTGGCCTTGGGGATCGCTGGGCGACAGACCCGCGAGCAACTGCTCGTAGCCGACGCCTCGCTCCAGGCCGAGGAGCTTGAGGGCGTCGGCCTGTTCTTGCTGCCCCACGGTGCGGCCGACGAAGGCGGCGGCCAGCAGGTTGGCGACGCCGGCGACCAGCAGATCGCCGGCGTTCTGGGAGGCGGTCAGCACGCGCGTGTTGCGTTTGCGGGAATCGCGTGAGGTGCGGGCGACCAGGTCACGGCCCACCGCATCGCGGGTCAAGGCGTGGGTTTCATCGAAGACCAGCAGCTTGCGCTCGGCTCGAGGCCGCTCGTCTATTTCGCGCCTGGTCAAGTAGGCGGCCAGGTGCAGGAGCGGCACGCTGAGCTGCTCTTCGATGCTGCGCTCGCGGGCGGGAACGTCGGGCCGTGGCAGGTTCAGGCCGCGCAGCATAAGGACGGTGAGGCGCCGCGTGGACAGATCGCGACCGGAGTCCAATTCGTGGCCGGCCGGGAAGAACAGCGCTGCCTGTGGCATGTCGCTGAGACGCTCCAAGCTTCGTCCCAAGAGTTGGGCTTCCTGATCCAGGCCGTAGCCGCTGAGGCTCTTGAGGGCAGCGATGACCTCCCAAGGAGATGAGCGATGCGAGGCGTCGGCGGCCGCCACGGCCTCCTCAATCGCGAAGATCGACTCCCTTCGGACGAGGTCGGGGGGCAGGAGCATGAGCAGGATGTCTCGGCATAGCTGGCGGCGCTGCGCCATGGCGTGCGTCTTGGCCGTGTAGAAGGCCTTCTCGGCTTCCGCCTGGGTGCGCCGATTTCCGTGATCGTCGTAGAAGCAGTCCTCCCATTTCGGATCGGCGATCACGCGATAGGGGCACAGTGTGCCGGGCTCGGCTCGGAGCAGGTCCACCCCCAGGGCATACGGGGCCAGTTCAGGCAGCAGGCACAGCCGATCGAGCATGCCGCTGGGGTCCAGTACGGTGGCGGGGACACCCGCGCGGACCGCCCAATAGACGATCAGCCCGATGAGGGTCGACTTGCCGGATCCCAACCCGCCCACGATGGGCGTCAGGCCGGACTGCTCGGTGACCTCGGTGCCGTACCAGGGGTGCCAAAGCGCGGCCCGGGCACCGCGCCCGCTGGTGTAGCCGAGGGGGAACCCGTGCCGGTCTCCCACGAGGGGGGTGGCGGCCGGAACGCCGCCGGCCAGAGTCCGCACGGACATGCGGCGGCGGTGAGCTACTGTCGCCAGAGGCTCTCCGGGGATGAACTCACGGGCCATGGCGTACTGGGGAGCGTCGTGCACAACGGTGACGGTCGGTTCGTACAACTGCGCGACCTGCCCGGCGCGGCGTAGTGCTTCCTCGCGCGTGGTGCCGGACACCGCCAGGCGGAACCATCCCTGCACGCGCGTGTGCACCCCCGACATTCCGTGGGTCTGCTCGTCTTCGATCTCCCGGGCGAACGCGGCTTGCCGCGATAGCGCCGCTGGGGGCTCCTGGCCGTGATCTTCTGTGTAGTGGGAGACCTGAGATCGGATCCGGGCCATCTGGCTGCGCATCTCGGCGAGCACCTCGCCGGGTGGGCGAACCTCGATGGTGGCTGCCCACTCGACGGGGAAGGGCAGGTTGTCCGTGAGCTGCATCCATCCTTCGGGATAGGCCTCGGGTACGCGACCGATCGAAAGCACGGCCACGTGCCGAGTCAGGGGTTCTCCAGCAGGGCCAGCGCCGGTCACCGTGACGGTGGGATCAAAGGGGTCGGCGTGCCACTGTGCTCGTGCAGTGAACTCGCTCAGATCGGTGTCGTCCCAGATGCCGCCCTCGGCGGGGGCCAGGGCGTAGGGCACGGGTGCGCGGGCTTCCGGATAGGGCCGCGGCGCGGGCAGGCCGAGCCCGCACGAGCGATGCATTAGGTACTCGAGCTGGGCCGGCGTGGCGGGGCGTGCCCGCAGACCGCGGCCCGCCAGGGCCTCGGTCACCTTGCGAAGCTTTTCGAACGTGCTGCGCGCCTCGTGGTCCAGTGCGCCCTTCCATAGCCGGCCAAGCATGCGACCAGTGAGCTTGCGGTCGGCGATGTCCACGCCGAGGAAGACGGCCTTGTCGGAGATCGGCCAGGCTCGCTGCATGTGGATCTGCTGCGTGGCCAGGAGGTCGTACCAGCCGGCCCCGGGCACGCAGGTGTCGCAACCGGGTTGGGACCGCGTGGGGTGTTCGGGGCACGGGTTCGGCAGCGGGTGGGGGGTCTGGTCATCCAACGCGCGCGCCCATTCGCGGGTGGCGAACGGCTTGCTGGTGATGCGCAGATGCAGGCGATGTCCGACGAGTTCGGCGAACCGGCTGGCCATCGCGGTGATGAGCGCATTGCACTCTGCGTCAGTTCGGAAGGACCACCGCTGCGGGGCCAGGACGTACCAGGCGGTGATGGTGGTGTCGGTCAGCAGAAGGTGGCCGATGATGCCGCGGGCGGCGATGCCGGGGTCGTAGGCAGGGTCCGCGCGGCGGGTGGCGAACCGGATCGAGGCTTTGGGCCGGGTGGCGACCACACCCGAACGCTTCGCAGGGAGTCTCTCGCTGACCCGAGGGTCATCGGTGGACCCCGTGGCTGACGGGCGGCGGCGCCTCCGACCAGTTGACGATGTGGGCTCGCCATGACCGGCTGGGTGTTGGTCCTGTTGTGTGGGATGTTCGGTGATCGGTGGTGACGTCGGCCAGGATCGGCGGGGCGGCTGCCAGTGCGGAGTCTCGCGCGCCTCCTGGTCCGAGGGCAGAGGCAGTGGCGGCGCCTGCGCGGCACGCATCCGCTGGAGGGCCTCCTGCAGCGCAGCGCTTCGCTCTCGGTGGGATGCGGAAGTCGACGGCGACGGCTGGCCGCGCCGGTGAGCGTCATTGCGCGGCATTGCGAGCACCCCCCATCGGTTGCCCTGGCACCGTGCCGCGTGCGCGCAACCGTCTGACAAGGACAAGCGGCGCGAAGCCGCCCGCGATGGCCACGAATGCGGCCAGCGGCCCCTGGAAATCGAGCGATTCTTCGATAGCCCATATGACCAACACCGTCAGCCAGCCGGCCGCCAGCTCCACGGGCGTGGGAAGGTCGAAGCTTCGGGGAGTCTTAGGGTCGACCGCGTCTTGCATGGGGTGCCCTCCCTTTGCGGCGTGGCGGCAGGGGTCGGACCGGCATCCGGCTGGTGGCGGAGCCGAAGTCGGCGCGAGCGACCGTGCGCGGCCGCCGCGGGGTGTGCAGCTCGCGATGGAAGGCGATCAGCAGCGCTACAACAGATCGATCGTGATTGACCAGGCGCATCGCGATGGTGGTGATGCCTGCGGCCACCGCGAGTGCAAGCGGGACAACCGCCAGGCCGCTCGCACCCATACGACGCGCGACCCACAGGACAACGACAAAGATCACCAGCCCAACGGCTACGGCGGAGTAGCGGATGGCGAAGGGCAAAGACCGCCCCGGCGGGCCCAGATACCGATTGTCGATCTCGTACGGCAGGTCGTCGCTGAGCAGTCTCACCGCGGTCCCTCCTTAGGAGAAGAAGAGATCGAGCAGGCCGGATCCGAGGGTGGCGAGGCGCTGGGGATCCTGTCCCAGGGCGACAATCGCAGCGGCGACGATGACGATGGCCCCGACCAGGAGGACGTAGGCGAACCTGGCTGCCTTGATCGCGGCCAGTACAGCGAAGCCGGTCACAATGACCAGGATTCCGAAGATCGACAGAAGCAGTCCCGTGATGCCCTTGAAGTTGATGATCGTGGATCCGCCGCCACCGCCCGGGTTAGGGGAGGGCGAGAGTGCGACCACGCCCAGGACGTCGGACATGGTTTGTGACACATCGACGACATGAATGATCATGGTGCGTGCCGTTCCTTCCTCGTCGGAGTTGAGGTGGTGGCCCGGCCAGTGCCGGCAGGAAGAGCGCCACGGTGTGCCGAGCCCGGCCTGGCCGGGATCGCTCACGGGCCCGGCACACCGATCTCTCCCAGGTGCCACGATAGGCTAATTAGATCTAATTCACCAGATTAGCTAGATGCATCTAACAGCGCCTTCACATTCGTGTGTCTGCCTCGGCGCACGTGCCGGGACACCAACACCGCATGATCCACGCGTCGCATTGCCCTGCCTGTGAGCCTCGCGATCTCCTGCGAGAGCGCATGTCTCCGACGCTCGTGATTCACGGCTGACGCCGTTGTCTCCGGAGTGGACGCCGGGCGCAGGGGGTCGTGACGCGCGGCAGATTCGCCTCCGAATTCTGTTTTCGGTTCAGGTTTCGCGGGACTTTCGCTCGCCATCCCGTTTCGGCGCGAAAAGGCGCCGTCGCTAATCGATCTTCGAATCAGTGCCTGGCACGGGGCTCCCGCCATCCTTCTGGGTCCACTCGGTGATTACTTTCCGTGAGTGATCGGTGCCAGAACGCTGGAAACCTCGCGGTTTCGGTGAGCGCTGGACATGTCGCCGAATCCGGGCAGCTGAACACCAGACGCAGACCCAGACACTGGCCCGGACTCCCACGGCCTCGCTTGCCTTGGGTCCGCTCGAAGGGAGTGTGAGCCGACGACTTTCCATGGAGGCACGGCGATGCGCTACCTCAGCTCGGTCAGCCGCCTGGGAACCTCAAGATCTTCGCAGTAGACTTATCGCACTAATTGAGTCGGACTAACCGGGCCTTTTCCGGGAGAGGAACAACGACGGCAATGGTCACTTCGGACAAGGAGCCGGGCAAGACGCCCAGGCAAGGATCATCCAGGACGCCCCAGGGCCGTACAGCCGAGCGCATTCCGGAACCAGACCCAGCGGAAGGCGACAGCACGCAGGTCTCACCAGAGCCAGCTGCTGTGAAGTACGCCAACCGAAGCTTCTATCTCCCGGTTGATCTCGTGGAGCGGGCTCGCGCCTGCGTTCCAGGGGTTCAAGCTGCTGTGTACGGCACGCCTGAAGAGGACGAAGCCCCGGCCAGCGTGGCCCAGCTGGTCAAGGTCGCCCTTGAACGTGAGTGTCAGCGTCTCGAGGACCGCTTCAACGATGGCAAGCCTTTCCGCCGCGTGTACAAGAAGCTGCAGCCCGGTCCCAGCCGTGAAGGCGCCGAGCGCGGTGCCGCCAAACGTCGCCGGGCGGCCGAGTCCGACACCTGACTCGCGGCCCGTCGTCTGATTGGTCCCTTCCCCGGCAGACGGCCCAAATCCTCGCGCCAACCCCCTCCTTGCCCGCCGCCACCGCACTGGTCCCGCGCCACACCACCGGGCCAGTCCTGGTCCCGGTCGCTACAGCCACTCCAGCCAGCACAAACACTTCATCGGGACCGGTGGACCACACTCTCTCAGAGCCCGCCTACGAGGGGCTTTGGACGACCTCCCCGTGGACGCTGACACGCCCTCGACCTTGAGGGGCGTGCCAGCGTGGTCACCGCGTCGAATGATCGGGAAAGATGTCTCCCATGACTGCTGATCGCCGCAGTTCCGCCTCCGGCCCTCGTCGACGTCGTGGACGGCGGCAGGGAGCTCGCATCGTGGCCGTCCTGGGGGCCAAGGGTGGGGTGGGCACAACATGCACGGTCCTGGGTCTCGCCGAGGCCGCGGCCCAGCAGGGCCTGCGGGTGTGTGCCCTTGACCTGGATCCGCGAGCCACCCTGACAACGGCACTAGAGGGGGCCATCGACGGCCCAACCTTGAAGGACGTCCTCCGCTTGGATCAGCGTGCCGTGGCGTTGAACGACGCCATTGTCCCAGCTTCGTGGCAGGGAATATGGCTGTCGCCGGCCGAGAGAACGCTGCAGAACCGCGAACGCGACATGGGCACCGTTCAAGCCCGTGCTCGGTTCCGTCAGCGGCTGGACTCAGCTCGCCCCGACTGGGATCTCATCCTCATCGATCTTGTCTCCGGCCTGGGCAACCTCACGCTGGCCGGCATCGTCGCCGCCGACGTCCTATTGATTACGTCCAGTGCAAGTCAGTGGGCGGTGGCGGGCGTCCACGAGACCGTGTACACCCTCGACCGGCTTGCCAAGACGCATCCAGCCACGGCGACCTTGGGCGGTGTCGCCGTCACCTTGTACGACGGCACCGCCGGAGCCAAAGGCGTACTCACAGAGTTGAGCGAGGCGTTCGGTCACCTGCTCCTTTCTCCGCCCGTGCCGAGATATGCAGCCGTGCACCTCGCGGCCGAGGCTCATCACATGCCGCTGCGCACCTACGCCCACACGGCCCCCTTGCGGGCTCGCGAAGCGCTCCGAGTGGCAGACATTTACACCGAATTCCTCACTCGTATGCTCACTGTTACATAGCCCCAGGGGATCCATTGGGGGAAGGTCTCCGTTGAAGGAGCCCCCACAGGCGCGCGCGAAAGATGACGTTTCCAATCACTGTCCGTGACAGACAGACGTGCCGCAATTCGCCGCTAGCAACAGCACGGCTGGGGCGGCCGGCCTTGATAGGCAGGCTGCGAGCCACTGGAATCTGACCTTCGAAAGCGGTGCGATGGCACTGATTCGGCACAGCAACGTGCGGGCCCCCGGTTCCGCGTGGCTTTGAACTTTCGAAGGAACCCGGCGATACGCCTGAACGCATCCCGAAGGCTGAGCATCGTTTTGTCCACTGGATCGGCTAGGGTGCGTAGTACGCCCAACGCCACAGGTAGCGAGTGGTGAATCACGGGGCCCCTGTTCCGAACGAGCTTGTGGTGAGCTCAGTAACAGGGGCCCTGCTTCATGCGTGCGTGCACCACTTCGAGAACTCGCCGGGTCGCTTTGCCGGGCAGCTGCCCACCTACGCGTAACCACAGTCATCGGACCTACAGCCAAGTAGTCAACGTGACACCGAGGTCACTCCGGAACCAACGCGTTTGTCATGTAGCCCGCAATGACCTCGGAGCTTCCTACAAGACAGTGAGTCAGAGGTCGATCTATTTCTGCCTCGTATCGCCTGATGGTGCAACAAGCAGCACTACAAGGAACCGTGTCCGAAGCTCGTTCGAAACTCAGGCATTCGGTTGCACAGTCGCAGGGTCGCAGGGTCGCAGGATAGTAAGATCAGCAAGACTGTCGCAGGGTCGCAGGGTCGCAGGGTCGTACGGTCGCAGGGTCGCAGGGTCGTACGGTCGCAGGGTCGTACGGTCGCATCAGCGCAAGACTTCACTTGCGGTCGATAGGCGAACCCATGGACGTAAGTGAGCCATAACCGTGTGTCTGCTCACCTAGTCGTCCCGATTACCACTACGATGATCCCGGACGCCGCTGCTTCACCACACCATCAGCTGCAGCGTCACTCGCTACAGGCAGGGACTAGACGCATGCTCAAATTCCTCTTCGGTACCCTCAAGGGTGGCCCAGGCAAGACGACCACTTCTGTGAACGTCGCATCGGCGCTCGCTCTGGCTGGTAACAGAGTCCTCCTCGTGGACTTCGACCTGCAGGCCGACACAACGATGTACATGGGCGTTCAGCCTTCCGCCAGCCACTCCGTCGGCACGCTCCTCCTCGAACCCAACCTCAATCCCGCCGACCACATCCTCGATCGAACCGAACTGATCGACTACAACCCCAACGGCGGACGGCTCCTCCTCCTGCCCGCTGAATTGGACAGCCTTGAGCGTGCCGCTTACGAGACGCAGCGCGTCGGCCGCCTTCAGGCCCTGACCAAACTCCTCGACCAGCTCGGTGACATCGCCGACTACGTCATCATCGACAGCAAGCCAGAGCTCGGCTGGCTCCACCAGCTCGCATCCATCACCGGTGACGCCGCCGTAGCGATCATGCAGCCCGAGCTCATGACAGCCAGAGGCATGATCGCATTTCGGACCTCTCTCAACGTCCTCAACGAGAACCGCGACAAGAAGATCCACTTTCTCGGTGTGGTGCTAAACAGGTACGAAGAGAGCGAGGAGGCGACTTGGGTTGACAACGTCCTCGCTGAACAGCAAATCCCCGTCTTCAAGACGAAGGTTCCGCGATCGCGGCTCATCTCCAAGGCATACGCCTACGGCAAGCCGGTCACGCTGCTCAACCCAAGCAGCTCCCCCGCCGCCATCTATGTCGACCTTGCCGGCGAGCTACAGCAGCGCGCCGCGTCCATGGCGGCCGCGTGATGGCAGACCGGAAGAAGAGCCGCATGCCGGGCAACATCGGCAACATCATTGCTGCTGGAGAGGCCAACGGCCGCGCCGCACAAACCTCTGGCGTGGTTGAGCAGCCGGTCCAACAACCCCCGGACGAGCTCACCCGAGCAGACTCGCATCTGCAGTTGATTCCCGGCGACGGACGCGCCGCAGACGCCAACACGGCGCAGGAGCAGAAGACCCAACCGGATCCAGCTACGCAAGGTACTCGCGCCGCAACGCCTGGGCCCCGCACCAGAGTCACCGGTCCGTCTGCACCTGCACCGGAAGTCGACTCTTCGTCGCCTTCGGTCACCGGTCAGCCGGAACCGACCCCCAAGACAGCTGATCACCCGGTCGACGAGAGCTCTGCGAGGCGCTCTGTCTCTAGCACCACCGTTCCCGTCGACGAGCCTGCCGATGCGCCGACCTCCCTCAGCGCCGGCTCTGATCTGACCTTGTCCAGTCGTCGAGAGGTCGATCAGGTCAGTTCCGCCGTGGTACCGGCAGACACCTCACTGCGGCGTCCCGTCGCCACCTCGACGCAGAGCACCCAGGATTCGCCTGTCACGGCCCGCACTCTGGCCGACCGGATGTATGTGTCGGCCGGACGCGAGTCTGCTCATTGGAGCAGCTACACCGTGCAGCTCACAAGCGAACTTCAGGAGCGACTACTCCTCCGCGTGGCTTCGGACCGAGTGACCAGCCCCGACGAACGCGGCAAGATCGCTCTCGCTCATTTCGTCAGCGCGGCCCTGCGTCAAGCGCCCACCGATCCCAACCTTGCACTTGAGTGGGCGGACGACTTTCGAGCCACACACCGCGGCCGCAGTCCTAAGTTGAGGGGCACGGGTACGCGCGTCCATCGTGATGTTGTCGCCGCGATGAACCGCATGGAAGCCCTCCTGAGGGTCCGCCGGTATGGCATGTTCGGGCTCTTCACGGCCGCGGCAATTACCCGCTTCCTTGACGCCCTTGACGGGGAAGACCCCATGGATCCCGCTCTGCTGGGCGATCTCTGACAGCCCGCGCCCGCCGAGAGGGCGCGGGCTCAGCATGGGCGCCGGTCGTCGATCGGCCCTATCGACGCGAGAGATCCGCGTCCCAGGCTCCGCGCGGACTCCCAAGGCGAAACTCGTCGCCCATGCGAGGGGGAAGGAACTGGCCTCGCAACCGTTCGCATGGATGCAGAGCAGCAGCACCTGATTGAGCGGTGTGTGTGTCGACACGGCGAGTGGTGCAGAAGGCACTACCCGCCAGCGAGGTGGTGCATCCGGTGGTGCACCCACGAAAGACCAGCTCACCTGGACAATTGCCTGCCACAGCCCCTTGCGCTGCACCACTGCACCACTTTTCGCGGCCCACTCTTGTAGCTGCGTCGCCGGCCTCCTCTACATGTTCCAGATTTCAAACGGTTCACTCTGGTCCGGGCGGCGGCCTGCGGAAACATCTGGCAGATAGGGCTCGGGCAAACAACCCAAATCGGTAGAAAACAGCGACGTGGTGGTGGCTGGCAGCTACGTCGCCTACTTGCGCAGGCACGCGTTCGTCGCGTCGAAGTTGCGAAAGTGATCGGGCCTCACGGGCAGCCCCTGGTCGAGTGCGCCGCGTGCCCCATCAGCTGGAGAGGGGGCCAATGGCATCGGCGCGGTGCACTCACTGGTCATCCGCTGGTGTCTCATCCGCACGGGTCCTTGGCAAGCGGATCATGGGCTCGGAGGATGCCGTCCCTCCCGCGCCAGGAAGAGGGGTTGCAGCTCGGGAGGTGTTTCACGTGGCCTGCATCGCCAGGTCACGGGTGGAGCAACACCTAGTGCGTGAACGTGGTGGGCTCGACCCAAGGGGTGCCGGCGGAGATGCTGCTGTGAAAGATTGAAAGACGACACGCCGATGGGGCTAAAGTACTCCTCACTGATATCCGCTACTGGAATTATGGGGAGCCATGGAGAGCGATACCCACCCCCAACCTAAGAGGAAGGCTGGACGTCCTTCCAAGGGCGATCGTGAGACCGTGTGGGGCAAGGTCCCAACACCGCTTGCGCGGCGATTCAAGGCGGACGCCGAGCGGCGCGGTGTATCCCAAGCGGACCTGCTGACTGAGGTGTTGCGGAGGGTCTATCGAGACGAGCGGGAGGAGATGCCTCTCAGCGCATAAGTTCCCCATCCCCAGAAAAGCGAGAACCCCCTGCGGTTCGTACCCGCAGAGGGCCTCTTGAAGATCACGCCTCAGGTGTAGGTTCCCGGCCAGACCTGCGACGTGGTGTGCAGTCCACTCCTTGTGAACTGGAGTCGTGACATGAGTTTAGCGCGGCATGCCCTTCGCGTCCCGTATTGGGCGTGGAGATCTTGGTCGTGTGCGCTGATTCATGCACCTCTCTTGGCTGTCGCACCCGCCGACTTACTTACGCCATCCCGTGATCTTGGGCCTCTGCTGGTGCTGTCGGCATCCGCTCTGACGTGGTCGTTTGCGTCGAGTACCGGTGCCGGGACCTCTGCCGGGCGTCTCGTTCTTCCAGCATCGATCGCGAATTCGCGCGCAGCTCCGAGACGGTAGCAGGAGGCTTGATTCGTCGTGACGGTCTTGGCCGTCGAACCACGGGCATCGCTTCGGCGTGTCCTCGAGGCGCTGGATCGCCTCGGGAACGCCGTGCGCCCACGCGGCGACCAGGCCCAGGCGCAATGCCCTGTCCACGACGACACCATGCCGTCCCTGTCGATCACCTGGCAGAACGGTCAGACTCTCCTGCACTGCCACGCGGGGTGCGAGACTCAGCTGATCCTTGATGCCATCCAGCTGAGAATGGCCGATCTGTGGGACGACCCCACTCCCCCCAAGCGCGACTCCGCCGCCAGCCCTCGGCGCCGTCCGCGCCCCACCCCTTCGCCCCGCACCCCCACGAAGAAGGCGGCCGCCTCCCGCCTGGGCCGGCCAACCAGCGGGTGGCACAAAGTCGCCGAGTACATCTACGCCGACGAGCGTGGCCAACCGCTAGGTCTGGTTGTCCGCAAGGAGCGCAATTACCAGCTCGGTCGAGCCAAGTCCTTCTCCCAGAAGCACATGGTGGACGGCCGGTGGGAGGACGGAGCCCCCGAGCGCAAAGTGCTGTATCGCCTGCCGGAGGTTAGAGCGGCGATTGCGGCCGGCTCGCCTGTCTTTCTGGTCGAGGGCGAGAAGGATGCGGACTCAGTAGTTGCGCAGGGCATGTGTGCCACCACAAACGCGAGCGGCTCTGAGAATTGGCACCCTGACCTCACGCTGCAGCTGGCCGGCGCCGATCTGGTGATCGTTGCGGACCGCGACGGCCCCGGCTACAAGCGAGCCCTGCGCCTCCTGAACGACCTCGAGCCGGTGGCTCATGCAGTCCGTGCCGTGGAGCCCGCCGAGGGCAAAGACGTTACCGACCACTTGCAGGCCGGTCGATCTCTCCAGGATTTGCTCCCCCTCGACCAGCCCTTGCTCACCGTGCGTTTGGCCACCGCCAAGCGACTCCCTCTCTACATCGCCACATCGGAGCAAGACCGCCTTGCATTGACTCACGCTGGCGCGTGCGCCCTAGCCTGGGACGAGGAGATCACGCCTCTCCTGGAGGGGGTCGATGTCACCATCACCGCCCCCAAGGACCCAGACGGACAGCGGGCGGCCCAAGCCATCCTTGACGAACTGTCCCGTGTGGTCTCCTCCATCCGAGCGGTCGAACCCACCGCCGGACCCACCACAGCGGCCCATCTCGCCGCAGGGGGCACCCTGGATGACCTCCGGCCAGCGCTGCGGCTCCTGGCAGGCTCTGGTGACGGCGACGGCGCCGGCCGCTCCGGCGACGATCTCGGCGGTTACCCGCTAGAAGAGCCCAACAACAAGCCCCGATACATCGTGCGGCACGGAGAGCTCGTCCTCGCGCGGATCAACCGGAAAGAGAAGCTCGAATTCCATACTGTCCTGGGCTGCGTTGCGCGCATCGTTCGTATCGAGCAACGGGCGAGTCTGATCGATCCCGACGAACCGCCAGTCACTGTGGGATACGTCCTGGAGCTGACACACCCGGCCGCTCCCGACCAGAGCGTCGAACTCCGTGTCACCCGGGATGCCTTCGCCAAAGGCTCGTGGCTGGAAGACCTGCCTTGGCCAGGAATCGCCTACGACTCCAGCCGCAACGGACTGGCTAAAGTTCGCGACGGGATTCGGATGACTAGCCCGGTGGCTGAGGTGGTCATCCTGCACCAGGGACCCGGCTGGGTGACCACTCCGACGGGCGACGTCTACGTACACGCTGGCGGTGGCATCGGCGTGAACGGCCCAGTGTCGATGCCCACGCGCTTTCCTTCCAAGTTGGCCCATTACTGTATGCCGCCTCCGCCTACCAAAGCGTCTGACCTTCGGGAAGCCGCCCAGCACTCCATCGGCCTGCTTACCCTGCTGCCCCCACGCATCGGCGCGCCGCTAGCGGGGGCCGCTTACCGGTCGGTGATCTCCCGCATGCCGCCCGCCCTCCTGCTCCTCGGTGGGCCGGGCAGCCTCAAGACCTCCATGGCCAAGGTCGCCCTGCATCACGTTGCTCCTGACCTGCCGTTTGATGCGAGCCTGCTGTCGATGTCCGAGCGGGGTGCCACCATCAACGCCGGCGCCAAGACGCTCTATCTGGCCCGGCACACGCTCATGCTGGCCGACGATGGCGCCCCGGACCGATCCATGCGCGCCGCCGCAGAGCGAGTAGCGGGCTACCTCCGCCTTCAGTACAACGGCGAATCAAGGGATCGGCTGGACCGCGAAGCGGAGCTCCGCGAACCCACGCCTCCCCAGGGCAGCCTGATCGCCACCAGCGAGGTGGGTCCTTCATCCGCCAGCGCCAACGAACGTGCTCTCACCATCCCTTTCCACAAAGGCGAGATCGACCAGGCCACGCGGGAGATCCTCTGGGGGACCCAGTCCAGGCACGGCCGCGGTCACTTGACCGCCTCCTTTGTCCGCTGGATCGCCGGGCGCCGGGAAGAGGTCCTGTCGCGTCTCGATACTCTGCTGGTGGACTATGCCCGCCAGTGGCGCGATCACGGATGCCCCGACCGTGTCGCCGAAACGCTGGCTAACCTCGCTGCCGGATGGCGTCTGCAACTGGATCACCTGGTTGATCAGGGTGCCTACTCAGTTGACGAGGCCGACGACATCTGGCGTCGAGCCTGGGACGGCTTGGCCGCCGCGGGCGAGGCACAAGCCGACCCAGACGCGCCGACCGACCCGGGCTCGCGGGCTCTGCAGCTGATCGGCGCCCTGATGCGCGCCCGCATCGCTGGAGTAACGGACCGCCACGGCAACCCACCCACCGCAGAACTCGCCGTCCGCTACGGGTGGTCGCCTGACCCCGCCCCGCGCCCCGACCGAGTTGCCACCTTCCAGCGACCGGGGAAGCTGATCGGCTGCTATGTCGACACGGAGCAGGGCCGGCGGTTGTACCTGGATCCCGACCTCACCCTGGCCGCGATCCGGCTGTTGACCTCCCAACTCGGCGAGCCTTTCGAAGAAACCACGAACTCCTTGGCCGCCGCTCTCAGCCAAAAGGACGGTGTGCTGGCCACCCGCACCCACCAAGGCAAGATGCGCCGGACACTGCCTCGCACTATGCCCGGCGGCAATAGGGCCCGGGTGTGGGACATCGCCGAGACGGCAGTCTTCCCCGACCCTGGCGACGACGACCCAGGAAATGTCGCCCCTTCACCGACCGCGCCGGGCCCCGACACCCCCTGCACCGACCACCCCGCCGAACCGCACCTTTCGAAGAACGACGAGCATCCTGGAACCGGGCGTGACGACGAGGAAGCACCAGACCCGTGCAGCACCGGCGCCACCCCACCACCTCCGGAAACTGTCGCTTCCCTTCAGGAGGATGACGTCATGCCACAGCCTGATCTGCAGCTGGCCGCCGAACGAGCCGCGACCTGCCACATGGAGGTCGTTGAGACACCGCAGCCCTGCGTTACCTGCGGTCTCAGGTGCGTCCTCCGCATTGATGGCGTTTTCCTCCACGCTGGCTGCCCCACCCCTGAAGCGGCCACAGGGTCGGCCATTTCCGCCGATCTGGGGAAGACCGAGCCTGAGACGGGCGCACAGTCACCGGCGTCTGCGCCTGCCCACCCCACCAGTTCCTCCGAGGCCACCCCGCGCTGGCGAGCTCCCGCGGCGGTGGTCGACGCCAGCGGCATCTACCTGCCCGGCGGAGAAGTGCTGCCCCTCCCGGAACCATGCGCGCATGCCGGGCACATTGCCGCCCTCACAAGCCGACTGCGCCTCGGCTGGGGCGGGGATAAGAGGACCTACCCTGATGCCGGACAACTGTGGTTGACGCCGGCTTTCCTCGCGAGCCTTGGGCTCCCCACGGAGCTTCCCCAACGTATCGCCGAGGCGCGTGCGGTTCTCGTCGAGGCGCTCACGCACCCCTTCTTCACCGAGGCAACCAGCGACGGCTGGCAGCTGGGCGCCGGTGCCCGGGACCAACTTGGACCGTGGTTGCGTGTCTGGAAGGAGAAGGAGAGCGCCCACCTGGTTTTCATCCCCGTGGTTCAGGCGAGTCTGGACACGTTGCTCGATGACGATCCGCATCCTGCTGCTCTGACCCAGCGACTACTTCGCTACGCGGAGACGGTCACCATCCCCTTCCGGGTCTCGGCCGCTCGAACCAGCCAAGATTTGATCAAGCGCATGGACGCTTCGCGCAAGCTCGTGGTCACTGAGCCGGCCGAGCCACCTCCACCAGCTGAATTTCACTTGGAAGGAGATTTGCGCTGGCATCGTCCCCCCACGACGGAAGAGGCCCGCTGTCGTTACGTGCATGCCTACGACACGCCAGCGATGTACCTTCCCGCCGCCTCGCACGCGAAGCTGGGCCTGGGCACCGCTGAGCACCTCGAAACTCCACAGCTTGATCCCAAGATGCCGGGCTACTGGCTGGCACGTGTTCCCGCCTGGGATGACCGCATGCTGCCCGACCCCTGGCGCACGCGTGACGCCCCCCGCGGCGATGGCGCGCGCTGGCTCACCACACCGACCCTGCAACTCGGGCTAGAGCTGTTTGATCTCCAACCCAGCGAGATTGAGATCGTTGAGGCGTATGTCTGGCCCGTTTCCACGACCTACCTCGAGAAGTGGGGGAAGACGATCGACACCGCACGGCTGACTTTCCTGCGCCAAGCCCAGAACGGAGACTCTGAGGCCGAGCTGCTTGAGGACGCCGTGAAGGAGCTCTACAAGGCTGGCGTCGGCTTGTTCAGGTCCAAGTACATCGTCGGCGACATCTACCACCGACCCGACTGGCAGCACCACATCATTGCCGCCTCCCGGGCGAACCTCATCCGCAAGATGGTCAAGGTCGTCGCGACCTGCGGACGTCACCCCCTTGCCGTAGACGTGGACAACGTGCTGTATGCCAGCGACGATCCAAACCCTGTCACGGCAATGCCAGCCCCCCTGAAGTACGGATTCGAGCTCGGCAAAGTCAAACACGGCGGTTCCGGTTACATGGCCGAGCTCGGCCCGCTGCTCGAGCGACGCACTCCGTTCGGTTTCGGCAGGCTGACGACTGACTGGGATCCGATCACGGGCGTTCCACGAGGTAAGACCGACACAACGACGACGTCCTGATCACTCCAACAGCGTCGCCAGTTTCCCGATGACCTCGTGTCCCCAACTTTTCGAAAGGATCCATGATGTCGCGCGGCGATCACGTCGAGGACGACCCTGACCTGAGCGCGTACGCTCGAACCAACAGGGACGACATGTATCGTCTCCTGACCGGCGAGGACCCCAACTCCATCAAGGAGATGGTTCGCCTCCTCGGCGGGCCTAAGAACGTCGCGGGAATCGTCGGCCGCACCAGGCGCACGGTCGAGCGATGGGTCACGGAAGCCGGCCAAAAGATCAGCAAACCTCGGGGTGACGCCCTGCAACGTCTTCAGCAGGCCGCTCAGCACGCCCGCTCCACCAGGGTCGGCCGACAGCGCGCCGTCGAGAACCGACGATCTGCCCTGATTCGTAACCACGGCGCACGCCTCGTCGGAACGACAACCGCAGGCCCCATCGCTAGCGGCCGCAGCTACACTCGCCGACGGCATTACCCCGAGCCTGGCATGCACGTCGACGTCGACACCATGAACTCCACGTTCGACGCCTACCTGCAGGACGGCGAAGACGAAGCCTACGCGACCTTCTGCAATGGGTTTGGCACCGCCTACGAGCCCACCGGCCACGACCCTGAAGAGGTTGACTGGCTCTTCACCGACCTATCTGGGTTGGACCTCGGCCCGGACCTCACTGACTAAACAGCAGACCTAACCCTCAGGCAGACAGCCGACGTGCGGCACTGGCTGGTCCTCACCCTGCTCGGCTCGTCCCCCTACCTCGCGACGTGATGGACCCGCGTCCGTCAAGCTGCCACGTGAACTGCCAGCCCTCTTCCCATCTGGCCCGCGGCGGAACGGACTGCCTGGAGCGACGACACCTTCTTGAACTGTCAGCGAACACCGAACTGGCGCTGAGGGCAGCATGCCCCAAGCGCCACGGGGACAGGCACTCGGCGATCTCCAGTAAGGGCACACAAGCAGATAAGCTAGTTACATGCAATTAATCTAATATGTACGATGCGCTTGTTGGTTCGCTGACTGCTGTGCCCGGGACAGAGGAAACCCCGAATGGCGGAGGCGGTTGCCGCCTCCGCCATCGACCCGCGTCATCCATGGTCACGGCCGACGCAACACTCGCCCACCACGATCACAGTCGCCCCACTCCAGGAGCGCTCGACATGACCAACGACGATGGCTTCATCACCGAGACGCTGTTCGCAGTTCGCTCGCAAACCTCCCACTGCGAGGTGACGTGCTGATGTGGCCCTTCCGCACCACTTCACAGGTTCAGCGGGAGCAGGGCAAGCTCCAGGCCGAACGGCTCCGCTTGGCCCAGCGACAGCTGCGCGAGGAAGCCCGTCGCGCGCATGAACTGGCCAACCTCCAACACCGGGCTGAGGTGGAGAACCTCACCGACGTCCGTAAGGCTCAGAAACAGCGCCGCACCTGGACATTCTCCGCCGAGAAATGGAAGAAACGCCTGAAGACGTGGCGGACGGTCAACCGCGGCGTGGTCCTGGCGGGCGCAAACGTGGCCGTGAACGTCGGCGCGATTACCGGCCAATTCCTCGGGTTGCTCCTCGGCGCGGAATGGGACTGGTGGTGGGCGCTCGTGGCGGCCGCCATCACCGAGTCGGTCGCGGTCAACGTCGGGTTCTACGCCCACGACCGGCTGATCAAGGGCTACAACGCCATCGTCACCCGGTCCTGCTCCTACCTCATTGGACTGGGCGTAGCGATCAACAGCTACTCGCATAACCACACCGACGATGTCATGAAGGACGCGGCGGCGATGTTTGCCGGCATGTCGCTCCTGTCGCCGATCTTGTGGCATCTGTACGGGGTGTGGAAGCACTCCGACAATCAGTACGTCAAGGGAACCCACAAGCAGCCGGCTCCATCCTTCAGCTGGCAGCGGTGGATCATCCCATCACTGCGGCCGGAAACCAAAGCCGCCTACATCGTGGGCGTCGCTGAGGACATCTCCGACCCGACCCTGTGTATCGAAATCGTGCGGAGCCGCCGGTCGGTGGCCAACACGTACCGCGCGCTCACGACGGCGTATTCCGCGGTCGTCCAGGCGCAGCGCGCACAGCTTCAACTGGCACTCGCCCACTCGGCCGCGCTCACGCAAGAGTCGTACGGCAATGAGTTGAAAAGGACGGAGTCGCCGCCCAAGGCCATCCCCGGACCGTCCGCCGAGCAAAACCGTCTGGATTCCTCATCCGAACAGCCCAGGCATGCTGCCGAGCCGGCAGACAACGGCCGTTCGAGTGCCTTCCACACAGCTAGTGATGCGCCCGGCGTGCCTGGCTTCCGTGTCAACGGAGAAGCCACGACCGCACTGCCCAGTACCGTCAACGGACATCACACCAGCAACGGAACGAAGGCTCACCCCAGCAGCGGCCCGTCGACGTCACTAGCTCGAAATGATGCGACACCCGCTCCGACGCCCTCCACAGCGGACGAGCATGACGATGGCACGGGACTGGGCGAGTCTCGCGCACGACGCTCGCGAAGGCAGCGCAGGCGACCATACCTCAAGGCCATCCCTCCAGAGGTCGCAAGCGCCGTACGCAGCGCAATCTTGGGTGCTGAGGCCGAGCAGGTCGACTACGACCACGAGTTCGAACTTGCGGCCGAGAGCACGGCCAAGGACCGGAGGGTTCAGATGATGCGCGTGGCGCTCCTGGCTACAGATCTCGACATCGCCAGGGCCCAAGAGTGGCTGGCAGCGCGTGACTTCACCGACCGAAATAGGACCATCTACCGAGTCCGGCAAGGAGTTCTCGAGGAGTACGAGCAGCGGAGCGGCAGAACGTTCGATGAACTGATGGCCGCAACCCAGACTCGGGTCAAAGATCAGGAGGCCAGTGCCTGATGCTGCTCCTGATCACATTCCTACTTACCCTTGGTGTGGGTATCGGGCTCGGGGCATGGGGCCGTCGGATCCTTTCGACTCCGCTGGCCCGAAGAGTCCTCGTAACGGGCCGTACGTCGACGGAGGCAGAACCAACCTGCGAGCCGCCTGCTGGTGAACACGACCATGCTTCAGACACGTGCCAATGCTTCATCGCCGGTGTCCTGGTGGGTGTTCAACACGGCCCGGAGATCGAGATCATCATCAAAGAGTTCCTGCCGGATGACACCAGCAGCGGCACGTTGTCCACGGGCCCGCTCCCCTCAGAAGGGGCGCCTCGCGGCCGTTAGGCGCTCTTCTACTTGGCCCGGCCCTATGTGTATGCCACTCGTGCTTGGCCGTCCGGCAGGCACGAGTGCACACAGCCCGCCATAAGAGGAACCCGTGATCAAACGAACCGGTTGAGCATCGCCTTCGACCACGCGCGCAGCTGCTCGGCGTGCAGGAGGTGCGGCGGTTGTCCGGCAGGCGGCCCGAGGCGGGAGGGGGCGATGTCGGCCGGGTGGTGGCTTCCCTGGCGGTCGTTGGTGTCAGGCTCACCGGCGGCTGACGGTAGGTCGCTCCCCTTGGCCGCGAACATTCCCGCCGCCGCGGCCGAGGGCGCGGATGGATGCTGACCGACTGCTCAGGATCTGTGCTTCCGGGACCGCGCCGAGGGGGACCAGGGCGGAGGGCCGACCTGGAGTCTTGCGTGTTCGGGTTCTCGGCGATGGCGGAAGGCTTAGTCTTGCTCTCCATGGATGTGGTGGCAGAACTGCAACGAGAGCAGACCATCGTCAATGACGCTGCGCGTGCGGCTCTGGAGCGCGGAGAGAGCATTCCCCTCTCTGGGATGCCTGGCTTCGAGACGTGGCGACAGCGCGTCTTGCGTGAGGCAGGCGAGGGGTACCAGATCGTCGCCGGACAACAGGTTCCGTTGTAGAGGGCGATCTCGTGCTGTGGTTCAACATGGCCCGGAGATCGAGACCAGCCCTCGCTGACGCCACCCGCATCATGATGGTGATCCGTGAAACACTGCTGCGCGGCGACACCGAGACCAAGCTCCGGTTCCGGCTACGCTGACGCGGACCCCGCGTTCGCTGGCTACCGCACCGGCGAAATGGGTACCCTTACGGCATGGACGCCGAACACACCACGCCCGAGGACATGGGCCACGCCGAGCAGGAGCGCGTCCCTTACCCGGAGGACCAGCGCCAGGCCAACCTCGCCAAGCTGCTCGAGGTCCTGGGCGGACCGCCGCCGGCCGAAGCGATCGAACTCGCTGTCCAGCGCGAAGCGGAGTTCGCCGCCCGCCGCTCCCACGCCGCCTGAATCGAGGATCCTGGAGTGCAGGGCCGTGTGCTGGACACCAGCGCGCTGATCGCCTGGGGTAAACGGTCGTCCGCGTACGTCGACGCTACCGTCTGGATGCGCACGGAGCACCGCGACTACGTTGTGCCTATTATCACGACCGCGGCCGCGCTCACAGCGGCGCTCGCCCAGCTCCCCTCGTCGGCCGCGCCGGTGATCGATGTGCTGCTCGGCATGGACGGCACCACCCTCGTGGACAACCTCACACCCGGCAGCGCGCCGGGGGTTGCTGAGGTCCTGCGCAACGCGGGGCCGTACGCGGCCGAGCAGGTGACGGCTGCGACGGTCGTGCAGGCCGCTCGCCGACGGTCGCTGCCAGTGGTGACCTCAAACCCCTTCCCGCTGCAGGCGCTGTGGCCCGAGATCGAGATCGATCTGATCCCGTAGCCGCTTGCCGAAGCTGACGGGGTGGCGCGTATCACACTCGCCGTCACGCTGGTCCCGGTTCATGCAGCTAGACGGACCGAACACATGTACACCTCATAAAGGTTCGTTACCTTTGTCGTGACCTGGATGGGTTGGCAACAACGAACCAGGGATTCCAGATGTCCGCTTACAAACGGGGACGATGTCGGGCTGCCGGTGAGTTCGGCTCTGCGGGTCGGTGGTGCTGGGATGCCGTCGGTGGGTGGTTGCTGCTCGAGGTCTCGGGGTGCGCCTTTGGGGGAAGGAGCGCGCGCGGGTCCTGTGCGGGTCGGGGTTGTCGAGGGTGGCCGGGTGGGGGCGTTTCACCGGCGGGGCCGGCGCTCCAGTGGAGGTGGTGCCTGGCTTCGAGAAGTGATCGCGTCGCACTGCCTAGTCGTCAGGCTGTTCGTACACGTCGGTCCCGCCGATCTCGGGCAGCTCACAGATGCCGCAGTAGCCGCCGTCGCCGGGCTGGGGCCAGAACGCCCGGCCGCAGGAGCAGGTGTGAGGGATTATCGGCAGTTCGTCGCCGGTGCGCAGGTCCATGCCTACGTCTTCCGGAGACGAGCGCGTTCTGCGACGTGTGATCACCGAAGTTTTCCGCGTCTCCAGACTCGGGTGTCGTAGGGCCCTCGGGCGTCGCAGGCTCTGGCCCCGGGTGAGGGCGGCGCTTGTTGTGTTGGCTCCACCACTATGACGGATTTTAATAGTAAATATGGAGCAGGGGCGAAAGGATCACGTCGTGGGGCCAACCCGGACCAGACCCCGCGACCCTCGCTACGCGGAGATCGTCGAGATGTCCGCCGTCATGCACTGGGACAAGCATGACACCGTGGAATGGATCGCCGAGACGCCTGAGCTCGCCGCCAAGTATGGGGTGTTGGTTGGCGGGGTGGCCGGACGACGGTTTGCTGGCCGGGGCACGTGGGTGTCGTTCGGATGTGTTCGGCGTCGTTCGGAGTCGATCGTGCCGCTGTCCTTGCCGGACGGGAGAACACATCCTGGATATGTGTTCTCCTTTCTGGGTTGCTGGGTGAGGTGAGCCCTGGAAGAAATGGTGGGGGGCTGTGCCCGCGGCCCCCCACCCCCAATCACCCCACGGTCACGTCCGCGTGAACGACTGCGCCGCGTCCGGGGGCCGGTGTGGTCAAGGGCGGTGGCGGTGGCGGTGGCGGTCACCGCCGTCGTGGGCCCGCTCCATCGGTTCAAGTGGTGGGCTGGCACCCAGGTGTTCATGGTGTGGGCTGGTCGCTGGTAGGTGGTCCGCTCGTGGGCGGTCGGCTTGTTCGCTCCCGGTACATCTCGCGTACCCGTTTGCTCACCTCGGGTGGTGGTTGCTCACCGGCGACCGTCGGGAAGAGAAGCCGTTCGGCCGCGCCCATCTCCTTCCACACCTCGCACAGCGCCTCATCGCTGGAGGTGTCGTGGCGCTCGTCGTTCACCGGTCCATCCTCGCTCACCTGTGTGATCGCTTTCCAGGTGTCGCGGCAGGCTGGGTGGTCATTCCTTGGATGGCGCTGCGGAGGGCCGCTAATCCTGACAGGCCGACCCGGTGGTGACGAGGTGACGCTGCGGCCGTAACGTCGCTTTATGGACGACCAGCGGGATGTGATCTCCGACATTCTCCGACCGGTCATGGACGCCGCGGTGGAACTCGGTGACGTTGAGGACCTGGACGAGGCGTTGAAGCGGGTGCGCGCGATCGAGGTGGCGGTCGAGCTCGCGACGGATCTGCTGATGCGGGAATCCAATGAGCGGACCCGGCAGGCGTCATGACGGTTGGCTGTGACGTCCCAGACGACGTGATCAAGGCTCTGCGGGAGTGGTACGCCGCGCAAGCCACGGTGTGGCAGATCGTCAACACGATGCCGTCCGCTCTGGATGAAGACAAGGCGGAGCTCCGCGAAGGCCAGCGCCGCGTTCTCGCCGCAGCCCTGGCGGATAGGGACGAGGCTGAGACGGCGTTGTGGGCATGGTGGACACAGGCGGAGTCCCCAATCGCGGCGTGGCGGGCGTTGAGGAGAGCGGCCATGGCCGGTGGTGGCGATCCGACAGGCGAGCCGGCGGGCTGACGTTGGGCCAGCAACTCGGACTGGCAGACGGTGGGCTGGTGCTCGACCCGGGACGATGCTCGCCTGATCGCCCGCGCGTACATGGCGCATCGCGGCCACTAGACCCGCGCCGACGTGGTGCTCGGTGTCGAGGTGGTCGAGCGCCGGCTCACCGGCGAGGCGCCGGTACGTGGCCCCGACGGGCGCGTCGTGCGGCCCCCAGCCTGAGTGAGGGGGTCGGTGCGGGGCCGCGGTGTCGAGACGCGGGCCTGGGCGGGTTGGCCGCCGCTCCTCCCGTCGGAGAGGCGCATGAGTCCGGCCCCACGCCTGCCGGCGGGCCGGCGCCCGGACGTCCGGCCGCCGGCGTCACCGGCGGCCGCGGTCGAGCGCCGGCCGACTGGGTGCGTAGCGAGCCGACGGCGGTGCAGTCGAGCGCGCCGGCGCCCGGGCGGCGGGTTGAGGATTGTTGGTCGCGGCGTTTGCCCTCAGCCGTCGAGTGGACCCTCCACGCTGCGGTGGGCTGGTACGGCGGGGGCCCGCGCGGCCGCGGCTGGGTCGGTCTGCAGGTGGTGCCGGCGGCCGCCGGTGGGCTCGGTGTCGCGGGCCGGTGGCGTGCCCGGGTGCTCCATCGGGTGTGGCGGTGGCTGGGCCGGGGCTGGTCGTGGTGTTGGTGTGCGGAAAGGCGGAAACGTGGTGTGCGACACGCGGGTTGGGTGCTGTGTTTCTGTTTCCGTTTCCGGCATGATCGTGCGCCATGACGACGAGTCGTGGTGGGCGCCGTAGTAAGGGGCCGCGTAAGGCGACGATGGTGCGGGTGCCGGTCGCTTTGCATGGCGAGTTGGTCGGTGAGCAGCGTCTGGGGGGTTATGAGTACCTGGGCGACTATCTGGTGGATGTGCTCGCCGATCGGCGTAACCCGCTGGCGTGGACCGCCGACTCGCGGTTGAGGGGGTTGGTCGAGGACGCGGCGGAGGATGCCGGGGTGTCGGTGGCCGGGTTTGTTGAGCTGGTCGTGGCGCAGGTTCTGGGCCACACGCTCGACCCGGCGCTCGAGGAGGCGGCCGATCCGACGGCCGGCTTCGTGGGCGGTTCTGGTCAGCAGCTGCTGCCGTTGACGAATGTCGCCTGAGCCGTTGTTGACGCGGCCGGAGGAGATGGTGATGGCATAAGAAAAGCCCCGCGGGGCGGGGCGTTTCTCAGTTGACGTGACGACCCACCAGGTCGTTCGGCTCCCGAATGCTTGCCGGCGTAGAGAGCTGAGCGACGGAGTGGTTCGTCCGGCGTATTCACCGACCTGACGCCTGAGCGGCGCCGCGTCGGCCCTTTGTCATACCTCCAAGTGGAGCCAGGAGGTCTCGCCATTATGGCAGGCGACCGCGTGGCCATGCCAGCATGCCCGCGATCAGAAACCGCCGCGTGTCCGACAGGCACGCCTAAACCAACCCATCACCAGGCCCGCAAGCAGGCCCGTCATCGGGGCGGTCCGGGCGCCGGGTGGCGGCGTGTCACCGGCGTGTCGGACCGGGGCAGTTCCGCGGGGAGTCTCGCGACGGCGCAGTCGAAGGCGCCTTCGACTGCGCCGTCGAAGGCGCTGATCTTGGCGTCGGTGCCGCGTGGGATGCGCCGTGCGGCGTCGCAGAAGGCGTGGCTGTGCGCGTTGAAGGAGGATCCGGAGGTTCTGGGCCTGCGCAGCGACGGCTACGGCAACCTGATGCGCGTGGCGCGTGACATCGCCTGGCACGCCGACTGGGCGACCTTGTGTTCGCGGCCGACCCGGGCCGGCATCGCCCAGCGGACCGGTCTGCACCCGGACACGGTGCGGCGCTGGGTGCGCTGGCTGCGCGGGCGTGGCTGGCTCGGCACGGTCGAGGAGGGCTCCACCGCGCGTTACCGCCCTCGCCCCCGCCCCAACTCTCATACGGTCGCGGGCAGCCTGGGCGATGACGGGCTGGGCAACCGGGCGGCGGTGTGGGTGTTGTGCGTGCGGCGCCGCGGCGCCGCGAAACCGCCTGGCCAGCGCGCTGACCAGGCGGAACGGATAACTGCACCCCCTTCTGTTACTCCCCCGGGGAGTAACAGACGATCCCACGCACACGCGCGAGACGCACCACCGCCGCTTCCGTGATCATTCCCGCATTTCGCCGGCATGGCAGCTGCACACGACGCCCCGGACCAAACGCGACAGACTCGCGGCCTGCGAACGGCTCCGCCAGGAGTCGCCCGTGTTGCGGCTGATGACGGCCTGGTATCTGCGCTGGCTGCTCAAGCCCGTCCTCGAGGCGGGCGCGACGGTGGCGGACGTGCTGCATGCGCTGGACGTGCGTGAGGACGACAGCCGGTGGACGTACACGTGGTTGAGCACGGCCGAGATCCGGCATCCGGCAGGCTGGGTGCGGCATCGGTTGTCGGCGTGGATCGGGCCGGACGGCCGCGTGCTGCCGTTGCCGTCGCAGCGGCGGGCGGCGGCCGAGGTCCGGCGGCGTGCTGCGCAGCAGGCTCCGGCGTGGTCGCATGCGGTGCTGGCGGCGGAGAAGGGGCTGAAACCGCCAGAGCTCGAGCCGAGGATGTCGCCGGCAGAGGCAACGGCCCCGGCTCCTCGGGCGGGAGAGGCTGCTCTCGACCGGGATGACATGAGCCACACGCGGGGCGCCGCTCTGGCGCGCATGCTGCTGGAAAAGCGCGGGCTCCCCACGATCAACCGGCTCAAGCTGTCGCGGCGGGATGACTGGCGCGAGGAGTTGGAGCGCCGGCGCCGGTTCGCCGAGGCCTCCGCCCAGCGACGGTGAACGGTGGACTACGCCGAGGGCGTCGAGCTGCTGCGCGATGCCCTGGCGCGGGCCGGGCCGCGGGCGGCCGAGGCGCTCCGCAGGCACGAGCAGGATGAAGTTCGCCGGCGCGAGCGCCGGGCACGGCTGCAGGACCCGAATCGGTGGGCGCGGGCCGATGCGGCCGCGGTTGCGTCGATCGAGAACGCCGCGCTGGAGCGAGCGACAGGGGTGCGTGAGCGATGGGCGGAACAGCAGCAGGCGTCGGATGAGCAGGAGCGACGCCGAGCGGAGTCGTTGGCCCGGGCGCGTGCACGGGCGCGACGGGAACGCGGGGAGCACAGCGCGTGATGCCCGACCCCCCGACGAGAGGCGCCGGCTCACCGGCGGCCGCGGCACGTGGCTCACGGTGGCCAGGGCGTTCGGGCGACGCGGGCCGTCGTGGTTGTTCGGGTAAGGGGGAGGGGCCCATGGCGGGCTGGCTCGCCGATGAGCCAGGCGGTGCCGGGACGGTGTGCGGCTTCCGCGGCGTTCGTCGCTGTACACCGCCGGGCGTGGTGACTCGGGCGTGGCGGTGCCCTGCTGAGTGGTCGTCCTGTCGCTGCCCGCCGTCGTGGTCGTCCATGTCCGGTTCCTCCTCGTGGGGATCAGTCCGGGAGGCGTGCCGGGGGAGGCGTGAGCGCGTGGATGGCGGCTTACCGGCGGGCCGCCGGCGCTGGGCATGGAGGGCCTGGTGGTCGTCCGCGGTCGGGCGGGTGGCCCGGGCGCGACCGGGATGATGTCGGTCAGGTGGCGTACGCGCGCACGGGGCGGCATGGACGTCTTCGCCGGCGGTCGAGTGGTACCTCCTCGAGGCTCCAGGGCGGTTCGACAGGTTCGGCTGGGGGTGCGGGGTGCGTGGTCATCTGGTTCTGGCTTGCCCTGTGCCTGTGCAGTGCGCGCACGTGTCGTCGCCGTCGCGATGCGCGTTGCGACATGTCGCCACCTCGTCCATGATCATCCGGAGTAGCCAGTCCAGGTGCCCGGCCTGAAGGCGGGCTGGCTGGCGGCCGCCGTTGTCGTGTTCGATGATCAGGGAGGCCACGGCGGGCTCGTCGTCGGTTGGGTAAGTGTTGACCAGCGAGTGCAGGGCCGTGGCCAGTGCCGCTGCGGTGATCTCGCTCTCGTCCATCATGGAGTTTCCTCCGCGCCCCTGTTTAGCGTCGGACGATCAGAATGAGATCGTCGGGGTTGTCGGCTTGTTCTGTGGTTGCCGCGTGGGCGAGGTGGGCGAGTTCGTCAAGCAACGCGGCCAGGCGTTCTGCGGCGGGTCCGGCGGGTGACTCACAGGCTGCCAGCGCCGCGTGGAACTGGTCGACGGTGCAGGCCTGGGCCGTGCCCAGATTCAGCTCGTGCGGGGTGTAGGGGAGCGCCAGAAGCGCCTCCAGCTCGTGTCCGCGCACGCTGCTGGTGTGGACGGCCGCGACGATGCGGCCGCGGGTGCGGTTACAGGCGGTCAGCATCCACATGTGAGGTCACCTGCCGTACGTGCAATCGCAGAGCCAGCACCCAAGATCGGCGCTGTGGGCGTCGAGGCCGTGGCCGCAGTCGCGAGGGCACGGCAGGGGTGGACCGTCGACCAGGCGCTTGAGGTCGTCGGCTTCGGCGCGGTGGTCGCTCCAGGCTCCTGCGGGGCTGTAGATGCGGTCGGCGGTGTTGCCGGCGGCGAGGGCCTCTTCCTGGCTGAGGGTGCCGACCTCGATCGGCAGGTCGCCGGCCTCGGCCTCGACTCGTGCGAGCGCGCGATGGACGAGGTCGTCCATCGTCTCGGTGTGGCCGTGCGCGATGTCGGTGGCGTCGATGAAGAGGACGAGCGGGTAGTGGCCCGGCTGATCGTCGAAGAGGTGGAAGACGGGCATGACGGAGGGGTCGGTGGCGTCGACGCGGGCGGCCGCGGCGGCCAGGCGCTCGATGAGGTCCTGTGCGGCGGCGCGGGGCAGGGGCGCGGCGGTCTTGACGGTGACGAGCAGCGGCACCGTCAGTGGCAGCGGCGTCGGGTCGGGCACGGTGTGCTCCCTTGCGGCGGAACGGTCGAGGACGAGGGCGGTCGGGCTGTGCGGCAGGGTAGCGGGGCTATGTCGGCAGCTGGGGACGATCGGCAGGTCCCCGAGGAACGAGGGCTCCACGGGGACGCGTGGTTGATGGATGGACGAAGCAGTGATCATGCCCGGTTGCGGGGAAGCGGCTCGCGGTACTGTGCCCGCCGCTCCACCAGGAGGCCGCCGCGCGCCCAGCCGTACATGGCTGCTATGAGCACGAGGAGGACTGTGCGGGGAGGGTGGGGCTGGCCGGTGTCGGCGGTGACTGCGAGGACGAATGCGCTGCCCACCATGGGGAGGGTCAGGAGAGCCGGGGCACGGTGGCCGTAGAACCCGGTCAGCGAGGTCGCGAAGAAGTTCACGGTCAGGAAGAGAGCCCAGTGGGGGAGAAAGAGGGTCATCGTCGTTCTCCTAAACACCATTTAAATAGTAAAATACATCAAATAAGGTAGGAGTCAATGCTTTGGTTCACGTCGTTTTTAGTGCCCTGGGGGCGGGCCTGTTGAGCGATCACGCGGCGTGGTCGCACGAGTGTGGCCCTCCCGGCGGCCACGGCGTCCAGGCGACGGCGCTCAGCGGGGGCCGCCGCGGGTGATTCAAGGGACCGGTGACGGGTGGCCCTGGGCCCTGATGAGATACCAGCAGGTGCCTGTTGCGTGGCCGGGCTCACCGGCGGACCGCCGGCGCAGAAGCCTCGAGGCCTTGGCGGGTGACGTGGGTCCTGGCCTCCGAGCGTGCGCGGGCTGCGTACGGGGCAGCGTGCGGGGACGGCCCTGTCATCTCACGGCGGCCCTTGGGCAGGGCCGGTCGGCGGCAGGGCTGGGGTCGGAGGTGCTCGAGCGAGGCGCGGTCTGCCGGCTTCTTCGGTCGGTGAGATAGCCGTTTGAGCATGTTAGATGTATTGCATCTGATTGGTTTGTCTGCGTAGCCTCATGCCGTCTCGCCCCCGTCCGGCGCCGAGAGGAGAGCCGCGTGTACGACCCGATCATCGTCCACGGGTTGAACGTCTGGCCGGAACGCGAGAGCGAAGCTGCCCCGCGGTTGCCGGAACGGGAGGGCGCGCGAGGTGATCAGCGCTCGGACGCTCGCCGAGGTGGTCGGCCATGCGATGAGTGCGGGCATGACGCCCGCCGAAGTCACCGCCGCGGTGGTTCGCGCGCTGGGCGAGCACAGCATCGGCCAGGTCACCGTGCCCGGAGAGGACCTGGCCGTGCTGGTCGAGGTCGCCGCCAGTTACCTCGACATGTGCGAGCCGCCGCCCGAGCGGGAGACGGCCGCGCTCGAATCCATCCGCGCTCACCTTCAAGGGCTGGCATGACGCGCCGTCTCACCGTCGGCCGCCTGGCGGTCTGCGTCGAGCCGCGAGATCTGTGGGTCGGCGTCTACATCGCCCCGGACTCGGTCTACATGCTCCTTTTCCCCATGCTCGTCTTCCGCTGGAGGAGGAGGCCCCGTTGAATACCGCCACCTTGTACGACGCGCTCGAACGGCACTACCGTAAGCCCCGCGCTGTCCGCGATGGGGAGATCTTGCTTCGCGAAGTCGAAGCCCCGGGCACGCCGCCCGGGGCCGGCGGGCGGGCGGACCTGGTCCGGATCGGGCTGTGGCCCTCCCGCGGCCTGGCGCTCGATGTGCACGAGCTCAAGGTCTCGCGTGCTGACTGGCTGCGAGAGCTTGCCGACCCCGGCAAGGCCGAGGCCTGGTGGCCGTACGCCTCGCGTTTTTGGGTCGTTGCCCCCGCGGGCGTCGTCCAGCAGAACGAGCTGCCCGCCGGCTGGGGGCTGATGGAGCCTCCCGCCACCGCGAGCCGGCGCCGGTTCAGGGTCGTGGTGGAGGCGGAGGCGAAGGAGCCGGCGCTCACGCTGGAGCTGCTGGCCACCTTGGTCAGACGGACGGACAACGCCCGCTTGACCGAGATGGACCAACTGCGTGAGCAGCACCGCGACGCGCTCTACAAGGCCGTCACCGACGCCCGGGAGCGTGCGGCCCGTCATGCGGCCGAGGACGTGCCGCGTCGCTTGGCCCTGCTCGAACAGGTGGAGAAGCTGATCGGGGCCACGCTCGACGACTACGCCTGGGGCGATGGCACTCGCCTGGACCGGATGAGTCCGCACGAGTTGGCGACCGCGCTCGTCGACTGCGGTGACCACATCCGGCTTCAGCAGCGGCAGGCGCGTGTGGAGGAGCTGACGGGCCGTCTGGCCAAGACGGCGAACCTCGTGCTCGAGGCGATGCGCAAAGGTGGGTGACGGCAGTGGACGGGCGTGAACGGCAGGACGTGAACGAGCGCGCCAAGCTCGCGCTCATGGTGGCGGCGGACGAGCTGCTGCCGTCAGCGTCGGAGGTGGTCTGGTGATCCGCCGCTTCTGGCGCTGGTTGTTCGAGCCCGTTACGCGACCGTTCGCCCCGGGCTTCGTCGCTTTCCTCGCCGCTTTGTCACTGACGACCTTCTCGGTTTCGCTCTGGTTTGTCTGGTACGCGTTGGAGACGGGGAACGGCCACGTCCTGCTCATCGTCGCCGTGTTTGCGGTTCTCGGGCTCGCCGATCTGGTCCGCAGATTGATGAGGTCGTCCCGGTGAACGCGACAGTAACCGTCCTCTCCGGCGAGGGCGAAACCGAGCAGCTCCTCGCGTTCGCCCGCGAAGTGGCGGCGCTCGAACGCCACTACCGCCAACCCGGCGGCGTCCGCGACGGCGTGATCCTCCTGCCGGTGGTGCCCCAGTGAGGTGGTATCCGGTTCGCACCAGCACCGAGTACCCACGCCCCGAACCCGGCCAGCTCATCGCCTTGCGCCACGCCGTGTGGCGAGTTGAAAAGGTACAGGACCTGCCACTGAGCGACACCGACCGGGACAAGTGGCTGGACGCCGGGATGCCCAACATAGCCACTTGGCGGCGGCGCCCCTACCGCGTTCGCGCTCAGTGGGTCGCTGGCGCCAAACCGGAGTGGCTCACCGCCGCCCAGACCAGCGCCCAGATGGACATCCCTGCTGACACCTACATGACCTGGCACGTATACGAAGGGGGCCGGTGGCCGCAGTGCTCCTGCTGTGGCGAGCCGATGCCATGCTGGGCCGAACTGGAGGACGAGCAGATCACCGCCAGCCTGAACCGGGTCGCCAAGATGGAGGCGATCCCGCCGGGAGCGTGCTGGGCCTGCGCCGAACCGATCACCACCAGGCAGAAATCCATCACCTACCCCGGCGACAACCTCGACCTGCCCGGCGGGCAAGAGCCGCGCTTCCACATCCGTTCCCGATGCCGCTCCTTCGCGGAGCGGTACGAGGAGCAGTGGCTGGCGGCAGACCCACGTCGCCAGCGGCTACTGACCTGGCCATCGTGCGGCGGCATCCTGCTTGTGCACGCCGACGGCGACAGCGAGTGCGTGGTGGGCCGGGACCCACTCGGCCGTGACCGCGAGCCAGTCCCGGACTGCCGGGGACACGACACCCACGACCACAGCGTGTCCGTCGCCTGCTACGTGCGGGACGACTACTTCGCCGGCTTCTGGACCGATCGCTGCCCGCGCGGTTGCGATCCACGCAATCACCCGGGGGCGGCGCCGCGACGACGCCCTGAACGACGGTTCCCGGACCCGTTGGTACAGGAAGGGGAACTCCGCTGATGGCCAGCCTGCCGCGAGTCGCCAGGGAGTCGGTGCTGTGCCCTGGGCACCGCGAGCGTGCGCCGGTGCGCAGGCGACGTCCTCGTCGAGCGCGCCGGCACGCGGTGGTTTCCTCTTTGCTCGGCGCCGGCTCACCGGCGACTGCGGCGTCCAGGCGGCGCTGCCCTGGGCCGGATCGCTGGATCACTGCGTAGATGGACCGGTGGCCGGTGGTCCGAGGGACCGGAGTATGGCTCTGGCCGGCCTGGCTGCAGCGGCCGGTCGGCTGCCTCTTCGGCGGTCGGCGAGTGGGCCGGTGCGGGTGACATCGGGTGGTGTGGGCGAGGGGCGTGCTCGGCAGGGGGAGCGGGCTCTCGGTGGTGTCCTTGTCATGGCCGGCTCGGGCGTGGTCCGGGGTTGCCTGGTGGTGGTCCTGCGACCGACGCTCGGTGCGGCGGCTGGTGAGCCGGTGCCTGCCGGGGCTTCTCGGCGCCTGGCGGGTGGCCTGCGTGGGGCCGGGTTCAAACGCCGGCGGCCCGCGGAGGCGCAGGGCGCCCTCACTGGGGTGGTGAGTTTGCGCCTGCTGTGCTGTGGGTGTGGGGTCTTGGCGTGCCTGGATGGTGCTGCCGGGCGCTGCCTGTTGTACGGCGGCGGTCAGGGCCGGGGCGCCAGACGATTGAGGGACCACGGGGCGGCCTTGGCGTCGGGAGGCACGGGATGCTCGAGGATCTCCCGCGGGCGCCGGTTCACCGGCGGCCGCGGTACGCCGGCACTCGGAGGCGGCACGCGATGTTCCAGGCGACCCGGCGTGAAGCGACACGGGCGGCCGCGCAGGCCTCGCTCGCCAGGAGCTCGGCACCGGAGTCCGGCAGTTGATCTGGGAGAACGCTTATGGGAACGGGGCCTTGTCCGGCGCCGCACCAGCGATGCAGAGCAGCGTACGCCCGAAAGGCGCCGACGCTCTGCGGCTGGCCGGCGTGGGGTGGTGCTCGTCCGCGGGCCCTCGGCGGCGTTGGCGACGCGATCCTGGGTTGGGTTGCTGCAGCTGGCGCCGGCGGCCGCCGGTGAGCCGGCGCCGCGGCGGTTTGTTGGCGGCCGGGGGCGGCGCGGATGCGGCGGTCTGGGACCGGTGGCGGGTGGCCCCGGGGATTGGAGCGCGGCTCGGCGATGCTCCGGGGGCCGACCGTCAGAGATTGGAACTGTCAGCTACTCGAACCTAGGTGCCTGCGCTCTTGAAGTTCCTGACCGAGGTCAACGACGTCGCCGATCGTGAGCCCTAGGGTGCTGGTCTCGGTCTCGGCGAGATGTTCCATCGCAAGGTCGTACTGCTCGCACTGGACGCACATGGTGATCTCCGGGTTCGGTGGGCTTACTGTCTGGGTCTGCCCGATCGGGCAGGCTCGGGGGCGAGGTCGAGGACCGCCTCCAGGTGTTGAACGGCCTCCTCATAGCGATCCACTGCCGCGACTTGGTCCGCGACGCTGGCCTGGACAGCCTCGATCAGCTCGGCCTCTTCGGGGGTCAGGTCATCCATGGCTTCATTTCCTTTCACGGAAGCCGGGCTCGCGGAACCTGAGGCCGGCCGCATCGAGGCGGGCTTCAGCCTCAAGCCGCGGGTCGTGGGTGTGCGCCAGGTCCAGGCACGGGGGCGTCTAGCTCTGCCTGAATGGCGGCCTGTTCGGCGCGGTCGGTCGGGCCCGGGATGGTTGTGGGCTGCTGCCCAGGTATTGGGGACGTGACCAGGTGGCCGGCGGCGCCGGGTGAGCCTGCCGAGCTCGGGGCGACGCCGTCGGCGGGGGGAGCCGACGTCGGTGAGCCGGTGCCGGGCTGATCCTCGCCGCCGCGGTCTGCCTCGAGTCCCCCTGCCGGGCGCCGCGGCCGCCGGTGAGCCGGCGGCCACGCCGGCGCTGGCGGAGGTCCGAACGAGGTGATCGTCGATGGTCAGCGTGGGGGAGTGAGCGGTCATCAGGTGCCAGACGTGGTTCCGCAGTGCTCGGCGTCCAGGTCGGGCTGTTCGGTGGTGTCTTCGTGGGTGTCTTGGTTGGGGTCGTGGTGCGGCTGGTTGTCGATGGCGGTGAGGTGGTCGCGGCGGATCCGTTCCACCATCGCGTCCCGCTGTTGCCCGGCCGTCTTGATCCGGTGGTCCCATTCGTGCGATCGGGCCAGCTGGACGGCCTCTTGCGGGGAGACCTTGTCGTTGGCGGCGATGAGCGCGGCCGACAGCACCGTCATGAGGTGGTTGCCGCCGTTGTCGCCGGAGAATTCGGCGGCGTAGGTGGCGATCGTGTCGAGCAGCGCCTGGACCGGGTCCGGTGTGGGGTGCACCGGTTGCGGCTCGGCCAGGAGCTCGTCGGCGTCGAGGTCGAGGTCGGCGAGCGCGGTGTCGATCTCGTGGCGGGCGGTGCCTGGGATCAGGTCCAGTGGCACCTCTGGCCGTCCGATCCGGAGCACTGTCTGCAGGGCTCCGTACAGGGTGTGGCCGGCGGGCGTGTGGATGCGGGTGGCGGCGTCGGTCGCGAGTGCGGTGACGATGCGGTCGATCACGCACGGCGTGTCGGCGTGTCGGGCAGCCAGCCAGGTGTCGACGTCCTGCTCGGATACCTCGGGCAGCAGGTCGATCAGGGTGAGCAGGTGGGCGGCCGTGTCGCGCTGCAGCGGCAAGGTGACGTCGATCCGGTTGGGGTCGGCCAGCCATGACAGCAGGACGCGGGACGCGGGCGGCGTCGCGGCCCAGGAGCTGAGGAGTGCGAGAGCTTGCCGATCCTGTGCGGTGAGCCTGGTGCAGTCGGCGGTGGTGACGTTTCGCAGCGCGTCGGTGATGTCGAGGACGTCGAACGCGGTCAGCTGCTGCTGAGGTTCGGCCGTGCAGGTGAGCAGGTGGGCCAGGTGGGGGGCCTTGTTGTGCGCTTCGTCGAGCATCTTGTCGGCGAGGGAGTGCAGCGTGGACGCGTGGCCGGCGTTGAAGCTGTCCGGCTCGTACAGCGCGTTGCTGATGGCGGTCCTCTCCTCATCCGACAGGTCGCAGATGATCTGGATGCTGCGGAACGTCAGTTCGTCGTCGTCGGTCACCGTGCCGATGGCGGCGTGGCGGACGGCCTTGGCATGGCGGGCGTTCAGCCACGCTTCGCCCTCGGCGTCGCTCGGGTCCGGCAGGGTGTCGTCGCCGTTGACGTGCAACAAGTGCATGGCCAGCGCGTCCGACATCGGCAGCGTCGCGGTCTCGTTGGCGAGCTTGGCGGCGAGCATGCGGGTGATGCCGCGCAGCCTGGGCGCGTAGGTGAGCAGCGCGAGGGCCTGGCGATCGCGGGCGTTCAGGCTGGTGCAGTTCCAGGCGACGGCGTTGCGGATCGCCTCGGCGATGTCGAAGACGTCGAACGGCGTCAACGGGCTGGTGGTCTGCGTGGTGTCGGGAGCGGCTGCGGTGATGGTGGTCACGATCCGCGTCCTTTCAGCATGTGGAAGAAGGGTTATACTCCAATTTGATATTAAAATACATCAATAGATGGCGGTGTCAATGCCGTGGTCCGAGGTGATGTGGCACATTTGCGCCCGCCGCGCGAGCGCGCCGCCAGGTACTGCCGGGGGCGTGTGCCTATGACGTCGGCGTGCCACAGCGTGCACCGTCGGTTAGTGCCTTGCGACGAGCTCGAGGTTGGTGTGCTCCTCGAGGGAGTCGGCTCACCGGCAGCCTCGGCGCCGGCGGTCCTGCAGGGAAGCAGCGCTACGAGGTGGTCAGGGCTCGACGGGTGACCTGTTTGACTCGGCCGGTTGCGCGGCCGCGGAGGTGGAGATCCTGCAGCTGGTCGACCGACGCCGGTGAGCCGGCGCCGTGGTGCGGTGTCGCAGGCGGGGCCGGAGCCGGGGTTTCGGCGCCTCCGCGACCGTCGCGGTGCAACCTCCGGTGTCACGATGCCCGGCCTCGTCCTTGTCGGCCTTGAAGATAGGTTCAGCGGCCGGCTCGCCTGTGGGCCAGCGTGCCCTCGAGGAGCACACCAACCTCGAGCTCGTTGAAAAGCGCCGGCAGCGAGGCTGTCTGTGGGCCGAACCGGACCATGGGGGGCTGTCACCCCTGGGGATAGACGTCTGTGAGCGGAGGTTGGTCGAGGGCGCTCCGGAGCGGGCCTGCGGCGGCCGGGCTGGCCGGCTCACCGGCGGGGTGCTGGCGTGCGGGAGCGTCGAGGCGGGCTGCCGTCGTGGTGAGGCTGTGAGGATCCCGGCCGAGGCCGCCGACCGCAGGGGAAATGATTTTTAAAGCCCTCAATTTATGGGGTGCGGGAAATCTTTTCTTCTTCCGAGATTTCCAGAAGGGGCCTTTTGCATTGGGTGTCGATTCGGACCGACGACCGCGCAGAGGGTCCCCGGGTGAGGCAGCTGCCGTCAGGGGAGGTGCCGGCGTGGTCGTCGGTCTCCGTCCTTGCGTGGAGCTGGAGGATGAGGGTGCCCGTGGAGCCCCGGGTGGTGGGGGCGGGTTTCCTCGTCCCGAATCGTCAGGCTGTGCGGCTAACAGAGCCTGATAAGGGTTGGGGCGCACGCTCCAGACCAAAGGAGAAGTGAGCCGTTAATTTGAGCCCCGACGGAGCTCGTGGATCCACCCTGCCTCCCAGAAGAGTGTTGGAGAGGAAAGTGGGACGAAGCCGGACGCTGTCGGCCGCTCGGCGACAGGGTGGCGTTGACCAGGGCCGGAGCGGGGATTGTCAGGCCTTGTCGCGTGAACAGCGGACAATCGCGCCGGCGGTTGGACGGCGGGGGCTGGCCGGCTGACAAAGCACCGACAGGTACGCAGGGCGCGTGTAGGGGCAAGCCGGGCACGATGGAGGGAACGGGCGCGCGCGGGCAATCCCCACGGCTAGGGGACGCGCGATGACCCGGAGCTCCAGACCAATACGCGGTTCCCCCGACGAAGTGAGGTCGCTATGCATGAGTCCCGTACCCCCCGTCCGACGGTGGACGTGCACCCGTCCTCGCCCGCGGCCGACCAGCCCGCGGGCGAGGACGAGGAGGACAGTCCGGCCGAAGGCGGTCCGGCCGGCGGTAGCGGCGCTGTCCTCGAGCCGGTCGCGCCACCGGAGAAGGCGCCGGTCAGCGCGACCGGGCAGCCCGTCCCGCAGCAGCCCAGTCCCGAGGCTGCGGCGCACGCGTCCACGGGCGCCTCCACGCCCGTGGAGAAGCTGCCGTGGTGGTGGTTCGTCAGCTTCTTGATCATCTTCGGGATGTTCTCGGCCCTGGTCGTGGTGCTGGTCGCCAACGGCCAGCCCCTGCCCGTGGCCCTCGGGGTTCCGGGCGCGTTGAGCGCGGCGGCACTCGGCGTGCTGTCATGGCTGCGCCGGCTGGCTCACCGGCGGCAGGCCTGAGAGGGGGCCGCGATGGGAAACAAACGCAAGCCGATCCTCGATGACGGCCCCATCGGCCAGTTCGCCCAGCGGCTGCGGGACCGGATGGACGAGGTCGTCCCCGCGCTGACCTTCCGCGCCATGAAGCAGAAGGCGTTCTGCTCGCACGCGGTGCTGGCCGAGGCGTGCGCGGGCAAGAAGCTGCCGAGCTGGGTGGTGACCGAGGCGTTTGTCCGTGCGTGTGGCGCCGACGACGCCGAGGTGAAGGCCTGGCACGAAGACTGGCTGCAGACACAGCGGTCGGTTGGCCGGCTGCGGCGCAAGCTCGGGCAGGCCGATGTCGTGGTGCCCACGCACACCGACACCGGCCTGCCGGTCCGCGATGGCCGGTTGCGGCCGGTCGAGGTGGACCTGGCCGACCCGGAAGCGTGCGTGCCACGGCCGGAGACGATCCAGACCTTCGACGACCTGCTCTACCAGCTGCGGGTCCTGAGGATCGCGGTGGGCAATCCGAGCCTGCGTGATCTGTCCCGGCACACGAGGGTCCCGGTCAGCACGCTCGGCAACCTGTTCAGCGGCCGGCGTCCCAGCTACGAGGTGTTCATGCAAGTGGTGACCACCTTGGTCGGACCGGACGGTCTGGGAGGCGAACGCCAGGTCTGGCGGGAGGCATGGACGCGGGCTGAGTACAACCGGATACGCCCGGACTTGACCCGGCGCCGCCGGGTCGGCAATGTGTTCATGCTGTCGGAGCAGCAGGACGCGGGGCCGACCGCCGGCATCGTCGCCGAGTTGCCGCCTGGCGTGGCCGCGACCCTGCTCGCCAGCCTGCCCCAGCATGTCGCGGCCGGCATCATCAGCGAGATGCCGCCTGCCAAGGCGCAGGCGGTGCTCACGGCGATGTGGCAGGTGCACGGCACGGTTGAGGCAGACAGCGCCACCGCGAGGAACGGTGCGCAGAACGGGGCGTCGCAGGAGCAGCCACCGGGCCGTGCGATACAGGCACGCGCGGCCGGGTAGCTCCGGGCCGCGCTCGGCGGGCGGCCCAGGTCCTGGGCTCGGGCTCGGCGCCCGCCGAGGTCTGCTCCCACGTCGGGCTATTCCACACGTGGAGGGCGGCGGTGATGCTGTGGGTCCGAGCCGCTGAGGTACATCGGCCGGTGCCTTTCGTCGAGTAGAGGTTGTGCTCCTCGAGGGCGCCGGCTCACCGGCGGCCGCGGCGCCCAGCGAGCCGGCAGGGGAGCAGGGCGACCAGGTGGTCGGGGCCTCGACGGGTGACCTGTTTGGCTCGTTCGGTCGCGCGGCCGCGGTGGAGGTCCTCCAGCTGGTCGACCGCCGCCGGTGAGCCGGCGCCGCGTGTGGTGCCGCGGGGCCGGGGACTCACAGTCGACGTACGACGGTGTTGCCCGGCAGGGCGACGGGGCGGTCGCAGGCGGTGCAGGTGTAGCCCGCGGGAGTTGTCGCGACGTGCTGGCTGTCAGCTTGCCCATACACCAGGACCGCCCCATCTTTCGTGAGGCGGGTGGGGTGGGAGAACACCAGCAGCGTCCGCTCGGCGATGCGATTGTGGGCGCCGCAGGCCGGGCAAATCATGTGGCCGTTCGCGAAACGAACCTCACTGGCCTCGGGTGGCGTCATGCTCATGGATCACGGTCCAGGTCGTTGGGCCAACAGGTGGTAGGGGTGTCAGGTCCGGTCGTTGATCTGCTTGAAGAACCAGGCGCCGGGGCTGTCGGCCTCGGTGGCGAGCCAGTCGGCGGTGCCGTCGTCGGTGCTGTGGGCGATGTCGGCGATGATGCCGGCCAGGGTGGTGTCGCTGTCGACGAGGTGGCCCAGGCGGGTGGCGGCGCGGGTGTAGACCTCGTCGTCGCCGATGATGGCGTCGGCCACGTCGGAGTCGAAGTGGTCCTTCAGGTGCCGGGTCGTCGCCTCGATGGCTGCCGCTGCGCGCATGAGGTGCTCCTCGTCTCTTCTCACCAGATTTAAATACTAAAATACATCAGTCGCGGATGGCGTCAATGCCCCGATTCGCGCTTATTTGCGCAGTCGTACGAGCCGCCCCCTGGGCGGCGTCCTCGCGCGCCCAGGGGGCCTCGCCGCGCGGTCCGGCCGGTAAGCCGGAGCAGGCGAGCGCGCTAGTTACATGCAATAGATCTGACTCATATGATTTCGGGGTGGCGGTCGGGCTGCGTCTCGTTGGTCCGTTTGTCTCGTGACCCGGGTCGAGGGGTGACGGCGCATGGCTCCTCCTCTCCCAGGGGGCCGTGCTGCTGGTGGGTCACGGGCGGCGCAACACCCGGCCGCCACGATCGCAGTCGTCCTCCGCTCTTGGAGAGCGTCTCGGCGGACAGCCGGGCAGCTTCCCCACCCTCTCGGAGAGCGGGGGACGACCTCAGATCTTCATGACCCCTTCCCCCTTCAGGAGTTCGCCGATGAGCCGGCCACGCACTTCCCCGATCCTCGCCGTCACGAGCGCGGCCTCGATTCTCTTCTCCGTCACCCCGTCCACCACCACCGGGCCCGCGTCCGCGGCCGCCGCGGCCGCCGCGGCCGCTCAGGTAACTCGGCTGGAGTGCCGGCTGGGCGAGGGAGTGCCGGCCTTGGGGCAGTGCTGGTTCGGCAGGTACTGGGGTGTCACGCTGGTCGACGCCTCCAGTTCCACGGCACGCTGACCGCCCGGCCCCCGATTCCGCGCACGGGGGCACGGGATGCGGCCCCCGGACGGGTTCCGTCCGGGGGCCGATCTGTGGCCGTGGCAGTCCCTCGAGGGATCGGATTGAGCAGGACGAAGGCAGCGCCTTCTGTGGTTGCGCGGTCCACACACGAGGCGCCGGCCCCAGCCGGCAGGTGGATGCGGGGGTGAAGGGGGTGCCGAGTCTCCCTGATCCTGGCCGCGGTGCTGGCACCTGCCGGTGAACCGGCATCCGCGGGTCAAAGCCGGGGCGAGTGGCAGGGGCAAGCAAGGGCGCTGGATAGCGGCGAGGGTTTCCTGTGGGAAGGTCGGCCGGTTCGGCCGTGCTGCGGGAATGGGAATCGCGCTGGGCAGGTCGTGTGGGCTGGCCCTGATCGGTCGATCAGGCTCTGACTGGTGGTGCGCTTGAGCCGACCGGGTGGAGTCCTGCTCTGAACAGCGCGACGGGGCGTCCGAGGGATCCTCGGGCGCCCCGTCGTCCCAGGTAAGGGGCTAGTCGGCGTCGGCGTCCGTCTCCTGCTGCAGCTCGTTCCGCGCGATCGTGCTCCACTTGGCGACCATCTCGGCGCTGTAGCTCATCGCGCCGTCCAGGGTGTTCTGGTCACTGGTGGTGCAGGCGTAGGCCATGGTTCTGCTCCAATGTGATCGTGAAAGGGGGAAGGCCCGCCCCATCGGGGCGCAGGGCGAAAGCGAACGATGGGGCAGGCCGTGAGCGGGAGGCCGTTGAACCGCATCGCCGGGCAATGATCGTCCCTGCCATGCGAGGTAATTGCATGCATTCTATCTATTACATGAATTGCATCTAATAGCGCGGAAGGGGGGTTTCTCTTACCTCGTGCGCGGCGTCGGCTGCGAGGATGAAACGGCAGCTGGCCTGGCACAGGGCACGGCGCTACGCGCCGTCAGCGGCGCGGTTCGCGCGGGTGCGGGTCGGCAGAGCCGAAGGGCTCGCTGATCGGCACTCGCCTGGAGGGCGGCTTCGACGTACGGCTTCGGCGAGGGCCGGTCATGACGAGCCGTCGGTGAGGCCTGGCCTTCGAGCAGAAGAGGGGGTGTCCGAGCGTGGCCCGGGCTCACCGGCGGCGCCGGCGGGAGCTCGGGTAGCCCGTCTGCGGCTCGGGCTCAGGGGCGTGCAGGCCTCGGCACCGAGGTCCCCGGCAGGCGCTCGGTGCCGGCGTCGAGGGCGGCTCGTATGTACCAGCCTGCGAGGTCGCCGCGCGGCGTTCTTCCCGCACGGCCGTAGTCACCGGCGGGCCGCTCGAGGCCTGTTGGGGCGTGTGGTCGTCAGCCGGCCCTGGCCTGGCCGGCCCGTGCAGGGGGCGCACCTGTTGTCGCCGTCGGGGTGTGCGTTGTGGCAGGTCGCCGTCTCGTTTATGACGAGGTGGAGCAGCCGGGCCCCGCTCACCTCAGCCCACCGGTCCGCTCGTGGTCGGCCGCAGCGGCTGTACTCGTCATCCGGCCTCGTCGCCCAGTTCGGGCGCCAGGTCGATCGCGGCCATGGTGAAGGCTGAAGCGATGTCCTCAGCAGTGGCACCTGCTTTCAGGCGCATGGCGATCGCGATGCGGCCCTTCACCGATCGTCGCTCCCGCCGGCCATGCGCCTGAGTCCTTCGTCGGCCAGGTGGTCAAGGACGGCCTTGCCCGCCTCGGGGTTCAGGGCCTGGATCCGGCGGACGGCCGCCACGCCGGCATCACCATCGCGCGTCCCGATCGCGGCGACCAGCTCGTCCACCGCTGCTAGCATCGCCGTCCTTTGGGGCGCGTCCATCCGGGCGACTTCCCTCCTGAATGCCTCCAGGTCCGGCTCCTGGCCGGGGGTGCGGTCGTCGGTCGTCATGCGGTTCTCTCCTTCCTCCGCGTGCAGGTCGCGGGTCGCGTACAGGGTCGCCAGCGCCAGGGCCTTGCTGACCAGCTCGGCGGGGGCCGGCGGCGGGTCCACACCTTCATCGTCGCCGGTCTCGAGGCCGTGAGGGTCCGGGTCGGCACGATGGTGGGCTGCCCGTGCTCGGCGCCCGGCAGGTTCGCCACCAGCTCCCCGAGCGTGGTCGCCATCACCCGGGCGGGGGTGTCGTCCGGGTCGTGCGCCTGGCGTATGGCCCAGCGTCTGGCGTACCACGCGGATGCCCGGGGCCGCCTGACGAACCTGCCCGAGCTGCCCCTTCTCTTGTCGTCCTCTTGTCCAGCTGCGTGGCCTGGAGGTGGGCCGTGTGGCGTCCGCCGGTGTCGTGCTCGATCGTCAGTGACGCCACGGCGAGTTCGTCGTCGGCCGGGTAGGTGGTGGCCAGCTCGTGCAGGCCCATGGCCAGCGCCGATGCGGTGATCTCGCTGTCGTGCGCGCGCTCGGCCATGTTCTGCTCCGGTCATATGTTGGCGCCGGCCTTGCGCAGGTGCCTCAGTGCGTCTTCGTAGGCCTGCCGGGCTGCCTGGAGGTCTTTCTTGACGTCGCGGAGCATCTGCCGCAGGGTGCCGTCGTCGTGGAGGCCGAGTCTGCTGGCGGTGGTGAGCCGGAGCAGTCCGGCGGTCGCGTTGGCGGCTTTGCCGGCGCTGGTGAGGATCGGCCCGGCGTTGTCGGGGCCGCCGTAGTTGCCGTCGATGAGCATCGTCAGCAGGGAGATGCGGGCGGCCAGGACGGCCAGGAGCTGGGTGCCGCCGTCGCGGTCGCCGCCGAGTTGGGCGATGTATCCGTGATGGATGTCGGCGACGATGCCGGGCCCGTCGGCCACCCGCAGGAAGATCTCTTGTTCCACAGCGGCCAGGAGCACGCCGAGCAGCCGGGGGTGGTCGGGGTCGGCTGGGGCGTCGGGCAGGATGGGCGCGCGGCCGAGCGCGGTCAGGGCTGCATACAGGGCGTCGGCCGTGATGCCTTGCGGTGCTGAGGGTGGGCCGTCGACCAGGTGCTTGAGCTCGTCGGCTTCGGCGCGGCGGTCGGTCCACTCGCTGGGGCTGTAGAGGCGGTCGGCGGTGTTGCCTGCGGTGAGCACCTCGTCCTGGCTGAGGGTGGCGACCTCGAGCTCGACTGGCGCGGCGCCGGTGCCGGCTTCGGTCGTGATGCGGTCCAGCACGTGGTGCACGAGTTCGTCCATCGCTTTACTGCGGCCTGGTGGGAGGAGGTCGGGGGCGTGGACGAAGAGGGCGAGCGGGTAGTGGCCGGGGTGATCGTCGAAGACGTGGAAGATGGGCATCACGGGCCGCTCGCCGGCCTCGACGCGGGCGGCCGCGGCGGCCAGGCGCTCGATGAGGGCCTGTTCCTGCGCGCGGCGCAGTGGAGCGGCGGTCTTGATGGTGACGAGCAGGGGAACCATCAGCGGCGTCGGTTCGGACATGGGTGCTCCTGGGAGTGGCCGGGGACTGTGGGCAGCGTAGGGGGACTTCAAGCGGCCGGGGAGGGCTTTCCGGTGAGCGGCTCGTCCGTCCCGCGGATGTGGCCGCGCCGGGGCCTCACCGGCCCGGCGCGCCGAGGTCGGCGACCAGGGTGGTGGCGTTGTCGGCGTGGCTGGGGGCGAACTCGATCGCGGCGGCGGTGAGGGTGCGGGCGGCCCGGCGCGGGGAGCCGGCCAGGTAGTCGGCGAGGTCCTCGCCGGCGTCTTCCAGGGGCTCGTAGGCGCCGTCGGAGGCCAGCAGGAGTCGCCCGCGCTGCGGGACCGTGCAGGTGCCGATCTGGGGCTCGTCGCACGTGTCGCCGAGGTAGGAGGTGACGGTGTTGCGGTCGTAGGGGTCGGGCGTGCGACCGAGGTCGATGAGGACCTGGCGCTTGTTGTGGTCCTTGGTCAGGCGCCACAGCCGGTCGCCGGTGAGCAGGTAGGCGCGTGCGTCGCCGCACCAGGCGATCTGCAGGCGCTGGCCGGGGGCGGCGACGGCGACGACCGCCACGGCGGATGGTGTTCTTCGGCGGGCGCGCTCGGCGGCGGCCACGGCGTGCACGGCGCGCAGGCCCGCTTCGGCGCTGTCGCGTATGGCGGCCGCGCGGGCCAGCCGGCGGGCGGTGGTGTGGGTCCAGACGCGGACGGCGTCGCTGCTGCCGATGCCGTCGAGCAGGGCGTAGGCGCGGGTGGCGCCGTGGGTGTAGGTGGCGGTGGCGTCGCACTGGTGGCTGCGGTCGCCGATGAGCTGAGCGGCGGCGTGGGTGCGCATGCGTGGAGTTGTCCTCGAGAGTCTGGTCTGTGCGGTACGGGGAGTTACAGCGGGCGGCCGTCGGGGCCGTACAGCTCGCCGTCGGGGCCGTAATGCGGCAGCACCTGGCGGCGCTCGGCTTCCTCCTCCTGCCGGATGCGCGCCAGTGCCGAGGCGGCCAGGTCGCTGAGGTGCTGCAGGAGGTAGTCGGCGTCGCCGTAGCCGCCGTTGTCGACGTGGTCGGCCAGGACCTTGTCGAAGATCTTGATGGTGGTGACCGGGTCCGGGGCGGGCTGGCGGAGCAGGAAGTCGCGCGCCTTGTCCTCTGCGATGACGCGGAGGTAGTCGGCGTCGTTGTGGCGCAGCGGGGGTTCGTCGCGGGGTTCCTCGGGGGTTTCCTCGTCGTCGTCGGAGGCGGGCGCGGTGGTGTCCAGCCGCCAGGCTGGGCCGGGGTCGGGGTTGGGGTACAGGCGGAACACGGCACGGTCGGTGTCGAGGCCGTCGACCGTGCCGGTCTGCTCGGCTCCGTTGGTGGTCCAGGTCACCAGCATGGGCGTCTCCGAAGGTCAGGTCGTGATGCGGGCGGCCTGGGGGAACTCGCGGGCCCAGGCGGGGTCCCGGTACCAGTCGAGGGGGTTGGGGCTGGGGCAGGCGATGAGGGACGCGTCCGGGGTGATGCCGGTCTGGGCCTGCCAGGCGAGCAGGTGCCGGGCGTGGGCCTCGGCCAGGTCGCGGTCGCTGCGGTTTCGGCGGTGCCGGTGGCGGACGATCTGGCCGTTCGTGTCGGTGTACAGGACCGCCCACTCCAGCGGCCGCCCGGCGGCCTCGGCGGGTGGCCGCCGCAGCGCCGCGTGTGCGATCCGACGCAGCCGGGTGCTGACCGCGACCGCGAGGGTGATGAGCAGGGCGAGGACGATCTTGGCGACCTGGTACAGCCCGTAGGCGCAAGCGAGCGCGTAGATCACAAAGGCGGCGAGAAGGCACCCGATGGCGAAGTAGTACAGCAGGCTCACGTCCGTCCTCCCAGTGACGTATTTAATATTAGAATACATCTATAGCTGATGGGGTCAATACTCCCTCATTCCGGGGAAAATTCGCCCGCCTTGAAGGCATCGGGCCACGGAGCTGGTAAGGGCCGGTGCAGCTCGCGCGGGTGGCATCCCAGCGCATCCCCGTGCTGCCCGGCTCAGGTGTCACGTCCCCGAGGGGTGTGCGGCTTCGGCAGGTTCCTTCGAGCACGCGGTGCGCGAAGCCGACCGGCATGCAAAGGGGCCGGCCCCGTCGCCGGTGAGCTCGGCGCCGCGGGAGTCCTGCAGAGACGATTCGGTGTCGCACCCCACGGCGCTGGGGGAGAAGACTCGCCGCGGTGCGCGGTCGTACGGCGCCAGGGCTCGCCAGCGGTCTCGAGCACGCTCGAGGTACCGCAGCAGCCGACGGCACAACCGGTTCTCCGGCCACGCTCTCCTCACCGGCGAGCCGGCGTCACGGTGCGTAACCTCGACGGGCCTCAGGCTGACCGTGAACAGGAGCCGGCCCAGGGCCCGGGATGGGAGCTCCTCGGGACGGCTCAGGCAACCTCCGGGTTCAGGTCTGCCGAAGGCCTCTGTCGGTGGAGATCGGCGGCCCGATGACGGGGGTGCCGTGCCTGGTCGTGGTGTCAGCCGGGCGGTACGCCGCCCGGCGGCATGGGGGGCAGTTCGCCGGCGGCGTCGGCTTGGCGCGCGGGCGTCGACCCGGTCGAGCCGCGGCGAGAGAGGTAGGCCGCAACCACTGGTTTTCCGGCCTTGGGTCACCGGCAGGCGCTTGGCATAGAAGCACCGGAGGGTGACGCACGGTGACGTGCCCCGCCTTCTGAGCGGTACATGCAATTCATGTGATTCATGAGTTTGGGGTGTTCGATCGTGAGCGTGCCCGCGCTCCAAAGGTTGCGCCTGGCCGGGGCGTGAGACGTGAAGCAGCGATGGCTGCATGACTTCCTGGCTCGGCTCGAGCCCGGCCGGACGCGGCATCCAGTCGGCGCGGGCCGCCACGAAGGCCTCCGCGGCGGTCAGATGTCACCGGCGGCCGCGGCGCCGGCGGACCGCGGCCGCCGCTGCTCTACCGCGGCGCTCCGGAGCCGAGCTGGCTCGGCCGCCTGGCCGTTGCCGCTCATGGTGTCCCGGCGGCGCCACAGGACTGGGATGGGCCGGCCGGAGAACGATCCGCCTGACCCGGCTTCAGCGTCCAGGCGCCGTTGCGCGGCGTTCTCCGGGCAAAGATCGACCCGCCCCCGGGCGGCGCTGGGAGAGATCCGGGAGCGGGTCTCCAGAAAAGATCTTCGCTATCTCATCGCACCTAACGAATGAGATATATGCATCCTAGTGATTGCATTAATCAGATGCAATTGGCTTAGAATAGGTAATGCTCAACCGGTGAACCGCCTCTGAGCGGGGCGGAGGCGCCCCGGGTCCGTGAGGGTGCCACCACGCCTCGCGGGCCCGGGCCGGCAACAAGTAGCCGGCCAGTGATTGATCCCCTGGAACGCGTTCCCAATCACTTACCCCTGTCAAGAGTTTACCGAGGTCAAGCAGCGATTTCATTAGTTAGCGAAGCTAACTACATCGCCGCGAAGCGGGGATGATGGGCTGCCCTAAAGAGATCTCCGCATCCCCCGTTCACGATCTTTATCCGGGGCGCT